>JAZOWR010000262.1:0-2347 GCA_045659345.1 Ructibacterium sp. | reverse complement strand
TTTTTCTTTTGCCATCTCGGTTCTCTCAAACTCAGATTTCCGTGCAGCCTCGGTCTGGTATGCTTTTACCTCATCGTAGTTTTTAATTACATCTGCAAGTTTTGTAATCAACGGATGTTCCGGAGAGATAACCGTATAGGTCGCACCAAACAAGGTATCGCAACGAGTGGTATAAACCACCATTTCGTCACCGGTGGTCAAGGTAAAGGTAACCTCTGCACCCTCGGAGCGTCCAATCCAGTTCTTTTGCTGGGTTTTGATTTTCTCAAGAAAATCTACATCGTCCAAATCATCAATCAACCGTTGTGCATACTCGGTAATCTTGAGCATCCACTGGCTCTGGTTCTTCTGGATTACTTCGCCGCCACAGCGCTCACAAACGCCGTTGACAACCTCTTCGTTGGCAAGACCTACATTACAAGAGGTACACCAGTTAATAGGCATTTCCTTTTTATAGGCAAGTCCCTTTTTGAAAAGCTGCAGAAAAATCCACTGGGTCCATTTATAATACTCCGGATCGGTGGTATTGATTTCTCTGGACCAGTCAAAAGAGAAGCCCAGCATTTTAAGCTGACGCTTAAAATTAGCAATATTCTTGGCAGTAATCACTGCAGGATGTACATTATTTTGAATCGCATAGTTCTCTGCCGGAAGACCAAAGGCATCCCAGCCAATGGGATACAAAACATTATAGCCCTCCATCCGACGCTTTCTTGCGATAATATCCATTGCGGTATAGCTTCTGGGATGGCCTACATGCAACCCCTGTCCCGAGGGATACGGAAATTCAATTAATCCAAAAAACTTCTCTTTGTCTGAGTTGTTTTCTGCACAAAACGCATTCTCCTCTTCCCAACGCTTTTGCCATTTTGCCTCGATGGATTTAAAATCATATTTCATTGGAATCAACCTCCATTTACTAAAATCTATTTCTCACTCGCCGTATCAAGTTCCACATCAACAATCTCGGCATCCTTCCAGATGTGCTCCAGACCATAAAACTCTCGGGTTTCACTCTGAAAAATATGCACAATTGCATCATCAAAGCCCAGCAAAACCCATTCTCCCGTCCGGTAGCCTTCTTTATTGACCGGAAAGATTCCTTCCTTGGCAAGGTTTTGTTCTACATGATCGCAAAGTGCCTGCACCTGTCTGTCAGAACCGCCTGTTGCCAGAATAAAGTAATCTGCCATGGTGGTTAACTGACTGACATTTAAAACCTCAATATCCTTTGCCAATTTATCATCCAATACCTTAACAATGGTATTGACCATCTTATTTTCACAAGCCATAATTTTCTCCTTGTTGCTATTTAGTCAAGAACAAAATGTTCTTGCATCAAAGTCTTGGTTTGATTTTCATAAGGGACAAAATATGAGCGTCCGCCTATGTATTTTCCCTCACCGGGGAGAGTTAGTATTTGAATATGATCCTTACCGACAGCAAGAGCATCCCGCATCAACGAAAAGATTTGCCCGCCGCTTAGGTCGGTATCTGTATGTTTTTTTACTGCAAAGAAAACAGACGGAATCCGAAAGGCTCCCCAGAACGAAAATAATTTCCCCTGGATAGCGGTATAAAGTTCCTGCTGGGCACTGAGCCGTCCCATATCACCTTGTGCATATCCACTACGATAACGCATATACATCTCTGCCTTTTTGCCGTTGAGCCGTTGTTTTCCTTTGTTCAGGTTGATTACCAAATCTTGAACAGGGTCTTCGTATTTCATCTCCATAGGCACATCAATTACCACGCCGCCCAGAGCATCTACAATATCCCGAAACGCCTCAAAACTCACCATAAAATAGTGTTCCGGCGTCACGCCGGTCACCTGGGCAATTTCTTTTGCCATCACATCAAAACCTGAATAGTAGGCAGAATTGATTTTTCTGTCATTGCGCCGATTCTGCACTCTGGTATCTCTGGGAATCTGCAAAACACTGACCTTATTATCTTGACGGTTGACCTGACAGAGCAAAATCAAGTCCGTCCGATAGCCATCGGCATCCACACCTGCAACTACAAAGCTTTTTACGCCGCTATCTAGACTATTTCCAAGAAAGGAAAACTGCTGTCCGGTAATCATGGCAATCATAAAATTATAGCACATCCAAATGACAATCAAAACCGTAACAATGGCGACAATCAGCCGCGTAGGCGATTTAATTCTCATAGGTTATCCCCATTTCTTTCTTCTTCACTCATCTGCATTAAGATATCGTTTCTGCAATATAGGGTGTCCGGATGAATGACCAATTTTCTCTTAATTAACTGGGTAATCGTATAATTGATGCTGTACAAAATCCCGCTGTCTAGATCCTCATAAGTCATGGTTCTCAGCACTTCT
>JAZOWR010000261.1:0-1945 GCA_045659345.1 Ructibacterium sp. | reverse complement strand
TGAATCCGGTTAAATCATGTGTTCCCATCTGGTTACGGCATCGTATTCCTTTTTCTTTCCGGAAGTATCAGAAAGTCCCAGAGAATCAAGATCGCCGAAATCAAACAGAGGGTCGGATTTATCTGAACTGCCGGGGTTATCAGGGTCGTCCTCTTCTCCGGTTATTTCATTCAATTTTTTGTACTTCGGATTGTTAAGAAGCTGATCCTTCAAAATTTCAAGTTTGTCAAAATACTGCTTGTTTCTTTCAAACGGCAACTGCTCCGCTATGCGTTCAAAATTTTTCGCTTCGGTTAAAGTCATGCCTTGTTTCAATTCCGCTATAACTCCCATTTTAAACATTTGATCGTTTTCTTTTTGCAGGGATTCATTCTTCTTTTTCAACTGTTCAAAACTGCCTGTTATATTCCTGTATTTATCTTTCAAATCTGAAAGTTTTGAATTAACACTGTCTAAAGATTCCTTTAGGTCTCCGTTTTCGGATTCCGAGTCCTTTACCCTGTGAACGTATTCCTTTAATGCAGATTCCAGTTCGGAAACCTTTTCTCTTTCCGTTAACAGATCAGACTCGGTGTTTTTGAGGTGCTGATTTTCGGATTCTGCGTTAAGAAGCTGCTCCTTGAGGTTCTGAATCCGCTGCTCCGTTATCAGGGCGTTTTCAGCAGATGATGCATCAAGCCCTTCGCTGATCTGCTCCGCCTTGACTCCGGCAACTGAGCAGACTGCTCTCAGGGACTCCATAACGGCGTCTATCTTCATGCGTTTCCGGTTAGCGGCGAAATCGGCTCTGTGTTCGAAGACAAATTCGTTCACGACTTCATCCATGTACTGGGACACGGCTTCGCCCAGTTCTGAAATATAGGATTCAAGGAGCTTACTGTACTTCTGCTTTATTTTTGCTTCGTATTCTTCGCAGTGTTCCTTGAGGATTTTTTCATTTCGGCTCTGAATGGCCTGTTTGTATTCTTCGCAGAGCTTATCGAGTTCATCGGTTTTTTCGTTCAGGGAATTCTGAATCTTTTCCTGAACTATCTGATTCACTTTAGCGGAAATGGATTCCTGAATGGCCTGTTTTACGCCGGAGTCATTCAAAGCCTGCTGTACTTCGTTAATGTCCATGCTATCCCCTTAAAGTCCTGAAATATATCTGCATATAGCGGTTTTGATGGTTTCTCTGACATCGGAACCAACCTGAGATTCCAGAACAATATTGCCGGACTTGTCCAGATTGTACGTCTTGCCCTGCAATATGCCTTCGTTAAGCTGATATACGGTTCCGCTTTCCTTTGATTCGCAGACGCCGTTCATGGTGGCATTGAAATCGGAAGGATTAGGCACAATGTCATAGGTAATCAGCTTGAAGTCTGTGACTTCTCCGTTTTCCACGGAGCCCACGCCTCTCGATGAAACGGAAATCTTAATCCCGTTGTCTATCAGGCACTTTAACTGCTTGGCCTTTTCATTATTGAGGATAACAGCCTCGCCCATGACGTACTTGCCCTTTATGTACAGTTTCAGTATCTTGCCGACTGCCTGCATCATGTCCACTTCGGTTCTTGGCGGGTGTTCAAACTCCATCAGAGTGTTAATAGTGCCGCCTTCGATTTCCTTCTGGTACTCGTCAACTTCCCGTTTCCAGAGTTCCATAGAATAAATCCGTCCGTTGCGGTTTCTTTCCCCTATAGTGGAAAATATGCCCTTGATTTTGTATGTTTTTTCTTTCTGCCCGGTGGATTCGTTGAGTATCTCGGCGCTCTCGATATCCAGATCCTGACCGTCTATCTCAAATATTAAATTGCTCATATTGTTCTCCTGAAGAACTATTCTTTTGTGTATTTATAAAAGCCAGATATAAATACAGATATAGTTTATTAAGGAGACTTAAAAATGAAATTTGTTCAACTGATAGAATCAAACATGCTGACAGAACTCAGCAAGAAAGGCA
>JAZOWR010000260.1:0-2190 GCA_045659345.1 Ructibacterium sp. | reverse complement strand
ACATGGCTACGATCCGACTTGAACTGAAAGCCCTGGGAAATGTTGAAGCTCGCAGTATCTACGAGGGCTTTGACTGGGTCACTATCATTATCAGCGTTGATGCGCCGGACTTTAAATGGTGCTGAAAAGGAGAGAAAAGAAATGCATACCGAAATCACTGTCAAAACCAGACCTGTTTCCCGCAACAGGGTTCTTACCGAAAGACTTGTTCTCGATGACGACGAGTTTGATGTCCGAGCTTTCTGCAATTACCTCGGCTACTGCATCAACAAGGGCAGTCCGGAGGAAAGCAGGAACGCTCTGGAACGTATTCAGGTTCTCGGTCTCAGGACTGTTTTCCGGTCGGTTAACGGCACGGACTTTTTTGAAGTTAAGGTTTAAGAGGAGAAAAAAATGTCGGATATCAAACTTCCCAACCATTTCGGTCATGTTGTGGGTTCCTGCGACTATGATGCGTTCTGCGGCAAAAAGCTCAAAGACGTTATCGAAGCTGTAAGAGAAAGCGACGTCAAAAAGACGATCAAAATTTCCGGCATCTGCTGGATTAACGGAGCCGTATTCAATGCGGAACTTATTGGTCTGCACGAGTTCAACGGGTACAAAGGAAATCTTGTGTCTATTGAAGAATGCAGCGTGATTTACACAACCGAAAGAACTGAATATATTGAGATAGTCATAGCAATTTCAGAGACCAAGTCTGCTTGGGAATAGCCGGGAACTTTTGAAGTTTAACATTCAAAAACGCTTGACTCCCTGAGCAGGTTCTGCTAAAATAGTCATGTAACGTTGAGAAGGGCTTGGAAAAGCCCATAACAAAGGAGAAAAGAGAATGTCTAAGTCATGCAAGCTGGGTCTTTTGGAAACCGATTCCATTGAGTTTAAGAAGTACCCTGAGTTTATGCTTAAAACCGTTGGCGAAATCATCAAGGAACTCATCAAGAACAAATCCAATAAGAAGGTAAGTGTGGGTGCCATTTGCAAGATGAACGGCGTGTACTTCAGCGTTCCTTTCATTGACACCTACGTGTGCTTCCTAGAAGACGATACACATGCCGACGAAGTTAAAGCTTTAAGTAACAGCGTTGTGTACGGCGTATCGGAAAACTGTAACACCGTTAGCATCACCACTACTATTACTGATCGCATAGAGTGGCGTTAAGTTTCCGGAGAGCGTTTTTGAATGTTAAACTTCAAAAACGCTTGACTCCCAAATCCGGACTAGGTTATAATGGCAATACAGGAGAAAAGAGATGCACAGTGTAGTCTACCCCATTTACAAAGCGTACTTTGATCCGACGAACACTCACGGCGATCACAGAGTTCTCAAAGAAGAACTCCGGGAAGGTCGTGAGTTTGACGATGACGAGTTTGACCTCTCGTCGTATATCAGAAGTCTTGAAGATCTTCTGAACGCCGGAAGTCTTTCAGACGCGAACTTTGCTCTTGAACGAATCCGGTTTCTTGGACTGAGGCTGAGTATGCAGCAATATGATGAAGAATCTGATTGGGTTTTTGCGGTTGACTTATAAGGAGAAAAGGAATGAGATTACAGGACTTTTTAAGCGAAGAGTTAGTTGGACGGTTGATCAGAGTTTTTAGAAATGAGCAAGAACTGTACCACGGAACTTTCAAATTTGATGCTGATTATAACAAACTTGTTGAACTCTTAGAGGGATACAGGATTGAGGATCTTATCGAAGATAATGACTGTATTTGCATTTATCTTTCCAACGAGAACGCAAGTACTGTTTGGAACTACACGGAAAATGACAAAAAATACAGCAACGTCAGAGACTTAACTGGAATCACACAATTCTTAAGTTTATGTAGGCAAAGGCTTTAATTCTGAAGGGGAGCTTAGAGGGTTAGGGACTATGACTGTTGAAGAACTGAGAAACTTCCTGAATACTCTTGTAGAGGAAAATCCTGAATCAAAGGATAAGGAAGTCAAAATCCTGTATTGGGATAAAGACGAAACCTTTGACGATTATAATGAATATGTCGCTTATGATTCCGTCTTAGACGTTGAATACGACAATGACAAAGAAATTTTATGTATTGAGGGAGAAACGTTATGACATTCATAAAGGACTGTAAACCGGATTTTGAGAAGCTTAAGGAACTAGCAAAGTCCTACTCAGAAGTAGAATGCACCGGAAGATGCTACGGCTGCCAAGCCATGTGTATTAG
>JAZOWR010000259.1:0-5726 GCA_045659345.1 Ructibacterium sp. | reverse complement strand
AGTCAAGGTACTTATCATAGCGATTTGCATAAAGCAGGCTAAGTTGTTCCTTTCCATCCCTTAACAAGGGTCTGGTGTCGGTTTTGACATTCTCCATAATCTGGTCGAGCGGACGATCAATAAAGAGAACCGTTCCCTTTTTGGCAATGGCACGGTTTCCCTCCCGCGTTACAATCCCCCCACCGGTAGCAATCACTCTGCCACCGCCTATTGCGGATAAAAAGGCTTGAGTCTCCCATTGGCGAAACCCTTCCTCCCCCTCATCTTCAAAAATGGAAGGAATAGATTTCCCCGCCATCTGTACAATCTCGTTATCCAGGTCCAAAAAGGGCATGCCCAGCTTCTTTGCCAGACGCTTGCCAAGACTGGACTTTCCGCATCCCGGCATTCCTATCAGAATCAGGTCTTTCTCCACCGCTTATTCCTCCGTTTCCTTTGCCCGATAATTGCCCAGCAAGGTAAACTCCTGTGTGCCCTCAATGACCGAATCGGTAACCTCCCGCACGGTTGTATCAAGCAGATTTCCGGTATAGTCCGCCAGAAACATATATTCAAAAGGCTTGCTTGCAATCGGTCTGGATTCCAGCTTCAAAAGATTAAGACCTGCCTGCGCAAAGCACGCCAGCAAGCGATGGAGCTGGCCGCTCTTGTGGGGGAGTGTAAAGGCAACGCTTACCTTATTGCTCTCGGCATCAGTTTCCGGCGCTTTGGCAATCACTGCAAAGCGAGTTGTGTTCATCGTACTGTTATTGATATCCTCTGCCAAAATCTCAAGTCCCAAAAGCTCTGCATTGCGCTTTGCCGCTATCGCCGCAAAGGATTTATCCCCTTTTTGAACAACCGCCTTGGCACTTAAGGCTGTGCTAAAATATTCCTCACAATGCACATCGCTAAGACTATGCAAAAAGTCACTGCACTGTGAAATCCCCTGTCCATGGGAATATACAGTTCGAATATCCGAAAGCCTTGCCCCTTTGACGCCAAGCAGACAATGCCGAATCGCAATCTTTTCTTCTCCTACAATATAAAAGCCATGTTTGAGCAAAAGCTCCAATACCTCTGCAATGGTTCCGGTAGAGGAATTTTCAATCGGCAAAACCAAATAATCCGCGCTCTCCTCCTTTAAAGTTTGAAAAGCCTCTGAAAAGGTTTTGGCAGAAGTACGGTTGCTGTCTTCCCCAAAATAACGGATTGCTGCCTCTTCGCTGTATGAACCCTCGCTGCCAAAATAACAAATGCGTGGGTTTTGCTTTCTTTCTTTTGCCTTTGCAAGGATTTCCTCCACCCGCATTCGGCTCTTTTCACCGGTCAGTTCCCTCGTTTGACGAATCCGGCTGATGGACATGACTGCGTGGAAGAACTCATAGACTTCATCGCGCATATCCTCAGCTTTTCCCAGTTCCTCCAAGAGTTTGAGCTTATCCTCCAGAACCTGGGATTCTCTTGCGGCATCCAACACCGCCATACCAACCGAACGCTTATATTCCGCTACCTGACTGCAGACCTCCATTCGTTCTAAAAACAAGGGCAAAAGTTTACGGTCTATCCCGTCAATTTTTTGCCTCAGTTTCTCCAGTTCATTCATACTCTCACTTCCTTAGCATATCTAACACCGCAATAGCGGCTCCTGCCTCAATCACACAGGCTGCCCGATGCGCAATACAGGGGTCATGCCGACCCTGAACCGAGATCTCAGCGTTTTCCATGGTTTTTACATTCACTGTGTGTTGAGGCTTGCCAATCGACGGGGTTGGTTTGATTGCCGCCTGAAATACTACCGGCATACCATTGGTAATTCCGCCATTGATACCGGCGTTATGGTTGGTTTTTGTCCGAATCGTCCCGTTCTCGATATAAAAGTCATCATTGGCATCGCTACCGGTCATGGTTGCAAAACCGAAGCCGGCACCACACGCCACTGCTTTCACAGCCGGTACGGAAAACATCATCGCAGAGATGCGGCTTTCGACCGAACCGAAGAATGGGTCTCCCAAACCCGCCGGCAAACCAATAATGCCACACTCTACGACCCCACCGACGGAATCCAATTCAGCCTTTTTTTCTAAAATATATTCCTGCATTCTCGCCCCGACTTCGTCATTGAGTACGGGGAATTCTTTTTTCGACAAGGACTGCAGAGTCTTTGCCTCCAGATTGACTGCATCTAGGGGGATGTCCTCATATTCGCCCAACTGCAAAAGATGAGAACCAATCACGATGCCCTCTTGCTTAAGAATCTGTTTCGCAATTGCTCCGGCAAACACCAAAGGAGCCGTAATTCGACCGGAAAAATGTCCTCCACCCCGATAATCATGACTTGCTCCGTACTTGACAAAGCCTGTATAGTCTGCATGTCCCGGACGAATCAGCTCCGGCATGTAATCCCTCGAGCGGGTATTGGTGTTATAAATTACACCGGCAAGAGGCGTCCCCGTGGTCCTGCCATCAACAAAGCCGGATAAAATTTGCACCTCATCTGCCTCGGTTCTCGGTGTAGATAACGGATTTTTCCCGGGGGCACGGCGTGCCATCTCTCGACGGATTTCTTCCATATCCAGTTCCGTACCGGACGGAATCCCGTCAATCACCACTCCAATTGCCTCGCCGTGTGATTCTCCAAAGATGCTGATTTGAAAATGGGTTCCCCAAGTGTTCATAGCATTTCCTCCGTAATCGTTGTTCCATAACTCAAAATCGGCTTAGGTCCATTGCTCAAGCCTTGATATACCTTAAAAAAGTCTGGGTAAGACTTGGTAACTGCCTCTTTGGCTCCGGTAATCAGAACCTCGCCCTCTGCACGGCATGCAGCAATCGCTGCCGCCATAGCAATCCGGTGGTCGTTCCAGCTTGATACTGTAGCACCATAAAGAACCTCACTGCCGACAATCTTCAAAAAGTCTTCTCCTTCTTGAATCCTTGCTCCCAGATGTTCAAGCTCGCTCGCCGTTGCTGTCAGGCGGTCGCTCTCCTTCATCCGGAGTCTGCCTGCATTGTAAATCAAGCTTTCTCCGGGACAGAAGGCACACAACACTGCCAGAATCGGCACCAAATCCGGTATCTCTCTGGCATCAATCCGGATACCGTGCATCCTCTCAGTCCTTTTTACCTGCACGGTGACATCATCGATAGTCTCCACCACTGCCCCCGCCTCCTGCAAAAGATCTAAAATTTTTTTATCACCTTGCAGACTGTTTCGATTAAGTCCGGTACATTTAACATTACAACCCAGCGCTCCTGCTACCAAGAAAAATGCCGCCTGCGAGTAGTCACCCTCAATGGTATAATCTCTGCCTTGGAAGGCTTGTCCGCCCGGAACAATAAACCGACGGTAATTGTCATTTTGTATCTCAATGCCAAAGTCCTTTAAGACCGCCAGGGTCAAATCCACATAGCCTTTGGATTCCAAAGGTGTAGTCAGCCTGATTTCGCTCTCGCCCGAAAGCTGCGGCAGGGCATACAACAGACCGGTAACGAACTGGGAGCTCACATTCCCCGGGAGTTCAAAAAGACCCGCTTTGAGCTCGCCCTGCAAAGAGATGCTGTTTTTCTGCTGGCTGCAGGCAATCCCCTTTTGCGCGAACAAGTCAAGAAATGGTGTTTGCGGGCGCTGCATCAGCCTTCCCCGACCGGTCAATGTTACCTTTTTTCCGGTCAAAAGTGCGAGCGGCATCATAAATCGCAATGTAGATCCGCTTTCTCCGCAATCCAGCAACAACTCTTTGGAAGCCGCTTTATGCTCCGAGGCAGAAAGTGTAACCTCTCCCTTTCTTTCATCCACAAAGACCTCAGCTCCAAGACTCTTGACACAACCAAGCGTTGCCTGAATATCCTTGCTCATTGCAATGTTACTGATACAGCATGAATCCTGAGAAAGTGCCGCCGCAAGAATTGCACGATGGGCAATACTTTTTGAGGGCGGAACTGTGACCGTCCCTGTAAGCATATTCGGTTCAATACGAACGATATCCATAGCCGACTCCTTAAAATTCTGATTTCTCAATTTTCATAATCACAGCTTCGCCAATTTGCTTTAGTAGAATCAGGTTAATCTTACTGCCCTCTCCCTTTTTATCCACGGCCACAGCATGGCGAAGGCTCTCATCACTCAGTTCTGTGCTGACCGGAAGATGATACTGCATCAGCAATTTCTCAATTCTTTTGGCAGTATCCGTCTGCGTAATGCCAATTTTTTCACCGTATCGGGATGCCATCACCATTCCGATTCCCACCGCCTCGCCATGGGTGTAAGTTTCGTAATGGTACTCCTTTTCAATCGCGTGCCCAAAGGTATGTCCAAAGTTTAGTATCATCCGCTGACCGGTATCAAATTCGTCGGCTTCAACCACCTGTCGTTTGCTATTGCAACAAGTATAAATGATTTCTTCCATTTTTGCAAATAATTCTTCCTTATTTTGAATCTTCTCCAGAGTCTCAAAAAGTGCATAATCCCTGATAGCACCGTATTTTATCACCTCTGCCATTCCGTCGGCGAGAACACGGTCCGTTAAGGTTTTGAGGCACAACGGGTCAATCAACACCATTTTGGGTTGATAAAATGCCCCTACCAGATTTTTGCCCATCGGCAAATCAATGGCAACCTTACCACCCACACTGGAATCCACCTGTGCGAGCAGGGTGGTGGGGATTTGCACAAAGGGAATTCCCCGAAGCAGGCTCGCCGCCGCAAAACCTGCAAGGTCACCCACTACACCACCGCCAAGGGCAACCACCAAATCGGTACGGGTTAGCCCAAAAGAGAGCATCTCTTCGTACAGATAAAACAGTTGCTCCTTGGATTTGCTGGATTCTCCTGCCGGAATCGTTATAATCTTGACTGAAAATCCCGATGCAATCAGCGAATCCATCACCTGTGCTCCGTACAGCGGTTCCACATTGCTATCGGTCACAATTGCAATCTTTTCCCCCTGAAAGACCTTTTGTATCATACTGCCAGACTGGTTTAAAATCCCCTCTGCAATATGAATCTCATAGCTTCTATCCAAAATGTTCACTTTTAGTGTTTTCATACTTTCACCTGATTTCTGGCAAGGTTATTTTAGTTATACCTCAAGTCCTAATCCAGGGCCGATGCTCTTCATCTTGTTCATCAAAGCGTCAAACTGGTTCAGGTTGAGGGACTGCGCACCGTCACACAACGCCTTTTCAGGACAGTTATGAACCTCGACAATCAATCCGTCTGCACCGGCTGCCATTGCCGCCAAAGACAGCGGCTCTACCATCCAACTCATTCCGGTAGAATGGGATGGATCAACCACAACTGGAAGATGACTTAATCTCTTGATTGCGGGAATCGCACTTAAATCCAAAGTGTTTCTGGTATAGGTTTCAAAGGTGCGGATACCTCTCTCGCAGAGAATAACATTGGAATTTCCACCCGCTAAAATGTATTCTGCTGACATCAGCCATTCTTCAATGGTAGACGAAAGGCCTCGCTTTAACAGAATCGGCTTGGTGCATTTGCCCAGCTCTTTTAACAAATCAAAGTTCTGCATGTTTCTTGCACCGACCTGAATCACATCCACATTCTCCTCGAAGGTTTCTACCAAATTGGGAGACATAATCTCTGTGACAATGGGAAGTCCGGTTTCTGCCTTTGCCTCTTTGAGCAAACGGATTCCATCCAGCTGCAAGCCCTGAAATGCGTACGGAGAGGTACGCGGTTTATAGGCACCGCCGCGCAAAAGTTTTGCACCGCTTGCCTGCAC
>JAZOWR010000258.1:0-6591 GCA_045659345.1 Ructibacterium sp. | reverse complement strand
CCTTGGCTCACAGAACGACATGGCTACGATCCGACTTGCAGCGGCCGTGTACAAAGATAAAATACAAAGGAAATTAAGCGGCAGCAGACCCTGCTGCCGCTTTTCTATGTTATTTTCTAAAATGTATACAGACATTGAGGTGTTATAAAGGTGAACAAGAAGAAACTTTTACAATCCTTTTTTCTTATGGTCTTTGGAACCATGCTGACCGCAATTGCCGTCAGCGTTTTTCTCCTCCCAAATAAGATTGTTTCCGGCGGTGTTTCAGGTATTGCGACCATGCTCTTCCATACCCTTTCCATTCCTGCCGGCTTCACCACAGTTGTTGTCAATGTACTGCTGCTTTTGATTGGCATCAAGGTGCTTGGCAAGGAATTTATTATAAAAACTCTGGTCAGCATCAGCTTTTTATCTGTGTTCATGGAAGTTTTCTCTTACTTTCCGGCTTTGACCGACAACACATTGCTGGCAGCGTTGTTTGGCGGAATTCTATATGGATGTGGTCTTGGCACCGTATTTATCTCGGGCGCTTCTACCGGAGGAACTGATATTCTGGGACGGCTGCTTCAACATAAGTTTTCCCTTATGCCCATCGGCAAGCTGTTGATGATTGTAGACGGAATGGTTATCGGTACTTCTTTGCTGCTCTTTCGACAGACAGACCTGACCATGTATGGTATTATAGCTTTGTTTATGAGCACCTTTACCATTGACTGGCTGATTAAACGGATGAATGTTTCCTCTTTGGCATTTGTAATCAGTAATTATGGAGAAAAAATTTCCAAGGAACTGATCGCTACCTCGCCCAGAGGGGTCACCATTATTGATGTTAAAGGCGCCTATACTATGGAAGAAAAAACTTTGTTACTGTGTGCCTTAAAATCCAGCGAGGCAGATGTATTTCAGAAGAAAATTCTTACGATTGACCCGGATGCCTTTGTTATTTTTTCCCAATCCCAGTATATTCTTGGAAACGGATTTTTGCTTTATCGTTAAAGCAAAGGAACAGCCTTTTGGCTGTTCTTTTTTTGTATAAAATTCCTTTGGACAGCAAATTCTAAATAAAACATGCACAGGAGGAACTGTTATGAGAGAATTACACTATACCATCAGGGATGCACAGGGAATTCATGCCCGTCCTGCCGGTCTGCTTGTGAAGGAGGCAAGTCGCTTTTCCTCAAATATTACCATACACTGCAACGAAAAGTCAGGTGACGCCAAACGCATTTTTGCAGTAATGGCACTCGGTGTCAAGTGTGGCTCAGTCATCACACTCAATGCAGAAGGCATTGATGAAGACGAAGCAATTGCAGCACTGGAACACTTTTTATCTGCAAACCTGTAACGGGAGGTGAATGTAGATGATTACCATTCACGGTCAAGGCGTTTGCGGGGGCGTTGCCTTTGGCAAACTGCATTTACTGAAAAAGGCAGAAAGACGGGTGCAGCGCACCCATGTTGACGATTCTGAAAAGGAGTGGAGACGCTTTGAAGAGGCAAAACAAACCGCCAACGCACAGCTAAAAGAGTTATATATTAAAGCGCTCAGCGAGGTAGGCGAAGAAAATGCTATGATTTTTGATATTCACCAGATGATGCTGGAGGATTTGGATTATCTGGATTCCATTCGTACGGCAATCCGGGAACAACACCTCAATGCCGAGAGTGCCGTTGCCACTACCGCAGATACATTCAGCGAAATGTTCTCCTCTATGGATGACAGCTATATGCAGGCCCGTGCTGCCGATATCAAGGATATCTCTGAACGAATCATTGCCATACTCGCAAATGCTAAGAGGGTTGGGTTCCATTTTGATACACCTGGCATTGTCGGTGCTGAGGATCTTGCTCCCTCTGAAACTGTCCAACTGGACAAATCTAAAATTCTTGCCTTTGTTACCGAACAGGGAAGTTCTGCCTCCCACACCTCCATTTTGGCAAGAACCATGAATATCCCCGCTGTAATTGGCGCCTCAGGTATTATGGATGACCGGTATGATAACAGCGATATTATTGTAGACGGTTTTACCGGAACTATTTATATTGATCCGGATATGCAAACGGTTTTACAAATGCAGATCAAACAACAAGACACCCAAAAGCAAAACGAACTCTTGGCAAAGCTTAAGGGGATTAAGCCGGTTACTAACGACGGACAAAACATTCTGCTCTACGCCAACATTGGTTCTTTAAAGGATATGCCCGAGGTCTATGCCAATGACGCTATGGGGGTTGGGTTATTTCGAAGCGAGTTTATTTATCTGGAAAGCAAAACATATCCCACCGAGGACGAACAGTTTACCATCTATAAAAGTGCATTGCAAAAGGCAATGGGCAAACGAGTTATTATTCGCACACTGGATATTGGAGCAGATAAACAGGTAGACTATTTTGAAATGCCTAAGGAAGAAAATCCAGCCATGGGCGTGCGTGCCATTCGCATCTGTTTAAGTCGGCCAGACCTGTTTAAGACGCAACTTCGTGCCCTTTACCGTGCATCCGTGTTCGGCCGGCTTGCTATTATGTTTCCCATGATTACCGCAGTGAATGAGGTTCGGCAAATCAAGGAACTTTGCAAAGAGGTGCAAGAAGAACTGAAACAAGACGGAATACCCTTTCGGGAAAGCACCGAGCTTGGCATTATGATTGAAACCCCCGCCGCTGCCCTAATCAGCGACAAGCTTGCCAAAGAGGTGGATTTCTTCTCCATTGGCACCAATGACCTGACCCAATACACCCTTGCCATTGACCGCCAGAACGCTGCTGCCGATTCCTTCTGCGACCCCCACCACCTTGCTATACTCCGGCTAATTTATACCGTAGTAAAAAACGCTCACAAGGCAGGCATCTGGGCCGGTATCTGCGGCGAGCTTGCCGGTGATACCTCGCTGACCGAACTCTTTCTTGCCATGGGTATAGACGAACTCTCTGTTTCTCCGCGGCTGATTCTGCCCCTTAAGCAAAAGGTGTTATCCTGCAATGCCGCCAGGGCAAGAGAAGCACTGCTTCCTATGTTGGATTAACACTTCTGTTTTTAGTAGAATAAGCGAAAACAACCCCAAAAAGTTAGAGAAAAAATCTAACTTTTTGGGGGCGATTCAAGCTAGCGTTTTTTTATTTCTTCATACCGGGGCAGAATCCGCGTAGCTGCGGGGTGTTCTGCAACTGGTCAAGTGCCTCACCAAAACGCTGGAAATGAACGATCTCCCGCTGACGCAGGAACTTAATGACATCATTGACATCCGGGTCATCAGACACACGCAAAATATTGTCATAGACCGCACGGGCTTTTTGTTCTGCTGCCAAATTCTCCACCAAATCAGCAATTGGGTCTGCGGATACTGCAATGCAATTGGCATCAAAGGGAACACCGGTAGCGTCGGCCGGATAAACCCCTCGCCCGTGATTCATAAAATACTGACCAAACGGGCTGTTTTCAATCTCATCGGTGGTTGCATTTTTTACCAACTGACGGACAATGCTTCCTACGATTTCAAGATGTGCAAGTTCTTCCGTGCCGATGTCTGTGAGCAAAGCCTTGGTCATCTCGTTCGGCATGGAATACCGCTGAGACAGGTATCTTAAACTTGCTGCAAGCTCGCCATTGGGTCCACCATATTGTGCCACAATATACTGGGCAAGTTTGGGATCTGTGTTTTTGATATTAACCGGATACTGTAACCGTTTTTGATAACTCCACATACTTATCTCCCTCCTTTACGCCTTTTCCCAAGGCCACGGCTCATCCAACCAGTTCCAGTAATCCATATCCCTTGACGCCTCTGCGGTCAACGGTCCGAATTTAGACTCATATTCCATTTTTAGGGCATTTGCTTTCTCTGCCATACGATGGAACATAGCAATTGCCTCCTTATCCTTTGGATGCGTATCAAGATAGAGATTCCAATCATATGCTGCAAAAGCATATGCATTGAGTTTATTCAGTAAAGATGTTCTTTCACTCACTGTTTTTCCCCCCCGTAAAAGATTTTATCGCCGGAAACCTGTTTTCCATAGACTCCGAGCGGTTTTGCCAAGATGGGGAAAATAGTTCCCTGACGCAATCCCTCTTCTGCTGAAAAGAGATTTCTCATCTCTGCCATCTGCATGGGAACATACGCATAACCAACCATCGGCATAGCAATTGGCTGGGTTTCATGTTCAAAAGGCATGCGAAATCCTTCCTTTCTTTTTACTAAATTTACATAGCAGCTTCATTTACATCATATGCAATTTGTCGATTTATGTGAAAAACAAAAAGCACTCCCAAAAGGAGTGCTATCCGTTTATCATCTTACTGATGTCCCGACGAAGCCGAAGAATAATTCTCTTTTCCAGTCTGGAAATGTAGGACTGGGAAATCCCCATCATATCTGCTACCTCTTTTTGTGTGCGCTCCCGATTTTCCGGGTTAATACCAAATCGGAGCTTCATAATATCCCTCTCCCTTTGGGTGAGTTTTTCCATCGCTTGATAAAGCAGCTCGCGATCTACCTCCTCATCCAACCTGCGTTGGGTCACATCTTCTTCTGTTCCCAAAATATCAGAAAGGAGCAGTTCATTCCCGTCCCAGTCTACATTGAGGGGTTCATCAATGGAAACCTCGGTTTTTTGCCCGTTATTCTTGCGAAGATACATTAAAATTTCATTCTCAATACAACGGGAAGCGTAGGTTGCCAGTTTTATTTTTTTGTCTGTCTTAAAGGTGTTGATTGCCTTAATCAACCCAATGCTTCCAATGGAGATTAAATCCTCCACTCCAATTCCGGTATTTTCAAACTTTCTGGCAATATAGACCACCAGCCGAAGATTTCTCTCGATTAAAATCTGCCGGGCAGTCTGCCGACTCTGCGGAAGGTCCAGATCTTTTAGCAGTTTTTCCTCCTCCTCCCGGCTGAGTGGCGGAGGAAGACTTTCGCTTCCGCCTATGTAATATACTCCTTTTGGCCTGCGCAACCAACCGGTCAGTCGTTGCCACATCCTGATAAGCACAACCCAATTTCCACGCATCATTTACTCCTCCATTCTCTATGAGCATATCCGGATTTAGCACCGCCGTGTACAATCCGTCCTCTGCAAATACCGTGTCTACGATTCCAATTGCCGGAATTCCTGCAATTTCATACCTTTTATCTAAGCATACAAGCTCCTTTGGATAACATGCCAAAATCGTATGTTCTCCACTCGCTGTTTGAATGGGAACGGAAAAGGTTTCTCTGGGTAACACTCCATTTAGAGTATTGCGAGAAATCAACATCATAGCATCTCCTGTCACCGGAACAGTAAGTTCGCATCCGGTATCCAAAAGTGCTGTCAGCTCTATCATTTGCGAGTCTATTGTTAAGGCAAAAGGGATCAGCACTCTCTCTTTTGAAAATCTGCGAACAGAAAGCCTGCAAAACATCCAAATTAATATGTAAACACCCGCAATTCCAATCAACAGCTCTGATACTCCCATGTTTAAATACAGGCTTCCGTTCACCATGACCGCTCCTAATGTTTTGCCAAGTGAGTTTTCCATTGTTATCGCAACAATCATGCCCCCCAGCGCAACCGATATCAACCAAAACACTGCTACTGTTTTTATCCATTGTTTTTTTCCAAGTATTCTTATTGCCAAAAAGGATACCAAAACTCTGCCTAGAAAAGAAAACCAAATTTCTGTATTGGGAGCCACCATTAAGGTCCCGTATATCCCCAACACTGCCGATGCCAATGTCAGACGAAGGACAGAAGCCGGTGACTTGGTCACCACCTTGACAAGAAATACCATGACCAAATCCATAAAAAAGTTTAAGGCGAACAGAACATCTGCATATACGACTATTTCCATATCGACCCCGCCCTTTCTTCTCTATTCTATCACCTTAGAACTTAAAATTGTGTCAAAATTTGGTAATATCAATCCAAAAAGAAAGACAAGATTCGACATCTTGTCTTTCTTAATGCAACTAAATACTGATTTTAAGCTCCATCTGTCCCAGAACCATCACATCACCTTTATGGATTTCGGTTTTCTCTGTAATCTTCTGTCCATTAAGGTAGGTCCCATTGGTAGACCCCTTATCTAGGAGATAAACCTTATCCTCTTCTACAATGATTTCGCAATGGACTCCGGATACTGTGGTATCAGAAAAAATCATATCATTTCCCGGCCGTCTGCCCAGGGTTACGGTTCCTCTTAGAGGGAAGATTTTAAACTCTCCGTTGTTGATGCCGGTCAAGGTCATCGTTGGACAGTTCTCCAAGGACTCAGGCTCAGTTTCTTCCTCTAAACATTCAGGCTCAGGTTCAACCTCTGCTTCTTTTTCTAAGCATTCAGGCTCAACCTCCGCTTCTTCCTTGAAGCATTCAGACTCAGGCTCGGTTTCCGTTTCTTCCTCCATCTTCTCAGGTTCTTCCTCCGGAGCCTTGTCCTCATCCTCTGCTTCTTCCATTTCTTCTTGGTCGGTTTCCTCTTCTGATTCTTCCGCCTGCTCAGGTAGGAATTCTTCTTCTGCCTCTTGGTCTGTATCTGCATTTGCAATTGCAGTCTGCTCAATCAACTGCTTTAAGAATGCGTCATCGGCTATCGGTTCTTCTTCTTTTTTT
>JAZOWR010000257.1:0-3100 GCA_045659345.1 Ructibacterium sp. | reverse complement strand
ACGTGATTCCCCGTCCCCACGGTGATGTTGAGAAGATTCTTCCTAAGTTCTAATAGGCGGTGACCCTGATGGCTGAGAAGAAAACAACATCTAAAAAGCCGGCGGCAAAACCCGCTCCGGCTGAAACAATGGTAAACGAAGCAAAAGTAACAAATCAAATCAAGGAGGAAAAGAAAATGTCACATGAAGCATTAGGTATGATTGAAACCAGAGGTCTGGTAGCTGCCATCGAAGCTGCAGATGCAATGGTTAAGGCTGCAAATGTAGAACTCATCGGTACTGAGAAGATCGGTTCCGGTCTGGTAAGCGTTATGGTTCGCGGCGATGTTGGTGCTGTTAAATCCGCAGTAGAAGCTGGCGGCAGTGCTGCAAGCAAGCTGGGCGAAATTATTGCAACTCATGTAATTCCCAGACCTCACGGTGATGTTGAGAAGATTCTGCCGACCTTAAAATAATGACCCTTCATGCAATTTTTTAACGGAGGGTGATTTCAATGATAGTTGGTAGAGTTGTTGGCAGCGTAGTTGCCACCCGCAAGAATGAAAACTTGCTGGGAAATAAATTTCTGATTGTAGAACCGTATGACAATATGGCCGGAAGCGGCAGAATTGTGGCGATTGATAATGTTGGCGCCGGTATCGGCGAAAATGTTCTGGTTGCCACCGGCAGCGCGGCCCGTATCGGTTGCGGCGTGGAAACATCCCCTGTGGATGCAGCCATTGTCGGTATTATTGATGACGCTATCGGACTGGAGTAACTTATGCAATTAGAAACATTGTCTCAAAAATTGCAGGAACACGGCATCGTCGGAGGTGGCGGTGCCGGGTTTCCCGCCTATGCAAAACTGAATAAAAACGCGGATACTATTATCTTAAACTGTGCAGAGTGCGAACCTCTGTTTCGGGTAGACCGTCAGATTCTTGCGCAATATGCGTTTGAGATCGTCAGTGCTCTTTCTATGGTTGCAGACACTGTCGAGGCAGAAAACGCCATTGTGGCAATCAAACCATCTTACACAGATGCAGTTGATGCAGTCAAGCTTGCTATGGCGGCATATCCCAAGGTATCCCTCTCCTTCCTGCCTGAAATTTATCCGGCAGGTGTTGAAGTGGTGCTAACTTATGAAACCACCGGCAGGATTGTGAAACCGGGTGATATTCCGATTTCCGTCGGCGTAATTGTTTTTAATGTAGAAACCATGCTCAATATCTACAAAGCCGTCAATGACAATATTCCTGTCACTCACAAGTATGTGATGGTGGCCGGCGAGGTAGCTTCTCCCTCTGTGCTCTCTGTGCCGCTGGGCATGAGTGTCAAAGAGGTTGTAGACCTTTGCGGCGGCTCCACGATTCAACAACCCGCCTACTTGATTGGCGGACCTATGACGGGGAGAATCGCATCCCCTCATACCTTAATTACGAAAACAACCAATGCGGTAATTCTACTACCGCAGGAACATTATATAGTACAAAGAAAGACCGTAAAGGCAAACATAGGCATTAAACGCGCGATGAGTGCATGCTGCAGTTGCCGGATGTGTACGGATTTGTGTTCAAGAAACCTTTTGGGACACCCCATTGACCCGCAGGCATTTATGCATGGGATTTCTCAAAATCAGGTCTTTGATGCCAAAACCTTTTTAGACACTTTCTATTGTTCTCAGTGCGGTCTTTGCGAAATGTATTCTTGTATGCAAGGGTTATCCCCTGCAACCTTAATCAATGAATACCGAACCAGACTCCGTGAGAACGGTGTTCTTCCCGATAAGAAAAACGCAGCCTTTTACGGCGTTTCTAACAAGCGTGCTTACCGCGCTGTTCCGGTTTCCCGCTTGACAAGGCGGCTTGGACTTAGCAAATACAAAAAGGCCGCACCTTTGACAGAACAGAAGATTACACCAAAACGGATTACCATTTCTCTAAGCCAGGGCATTGGTGCTCCGGCAGTGCCTTTGGTGAAACAAGGCGATACGGTGACCGAGTCTATGTTGATTGCCTCTGCTCCCGAGGGAAAGCTTGGAGTTTCACTCCATTCCCCTATAGACGGAAAAGTGGTCGCAGTGAATGACACCTATATTATTATAGAAAAGAGCAGGAAGTGAAAGTATGACAAATGCAATTGGAATGGTGGAATATACCACGGTATCCACCGGTATCCAGGCGGCAGATACCATGGTAAAAACCGCTGCTGTTGAGATTATAGAGGCGCAGGTAGTTTGTCCCGGCAAATACATTGTAATTGTTTCAGGGGAACTGAGCGCTGTGCGTGCTTCTGTCGATGCCGCTAAGGTGCAGTACGGCGAAAAACTTGTAGACAGTTTTGTGCTGGGCAATGTACATGAGGGTGTCTTCCCTGCCATTTATGCAACCGCCCAGGTAGAAAATCCAAGGGCTATGGGTGTCGTTGAGACATTCTCCGGTGCTTCGGCAATTGTGGCAGCGGATGCTGCTGCAAAGACAGCAAATGTCACTCTAGTAGAGCTTCGTCTATGCAGAGGTATGTGCGGCAAATCCTATCTGATTATGACCGGCGAGGTGGCTGCAGTACAGGCAGCAGTAGACAATGCCAAGTCTGCATCCGGGGATAAGGGAATGTTGCTTGATTACTCCATTACCCCGAATCCTGATCCCAAGCTTTGGGAAAAAATACTTTAGTTATCGCAACGAAAGGCGGTTGAAATTCTATGAAAATTGATGAAAAACAGATTAGCGAAATTGTTAAAAATGTGCTCGCAACCGTTACCACTTCAAACAGTGTTGTTGAGGATGCCCGCTCTTATAAGGGTGTATTTAACACCATGTCAGAAGCGCTTGAGGCGGTAAATAAGGCATATAAGGAGTTCCGCTCCTACACGGTAGAACAGAGAGAACAGATGATCTCTAAAATCCGCAAGTTTACCCTGAACGAAGCCGAAGAAATGGCAAAACTGGGCGTAAGCGAAACCGGTATGGGCAGAGTTTCTGATAAAATTATCAAGCATCAGCTGGTTGCCAACAAAACTCCCGGCACCGAGGACCTATCTCCCTCTGTGATGACCGGTGACAGTGGTCTTACTCTGGTCGAAATGGCACCTTACGGCGTTATTGGCAGCATTACCCCC
>JAZOWR010000256.1:0-3477 GCA_045659345.1 Ructibacterium sp. | reverse complement strand
ACTTTCCCCATGTAGTAGATGACCATTTGGTGCGGACCACCCATGTAGTCCGTGACGAAGAATGACTGTCCACCGCACCGATTCATGCGCAGTTATTTGATACTCTTGGCTGGGAGCGTCCAGTTTACTGTCACACCACCGTATTGATGAAGATGGACGGTGACACCAAACGAAAGCTTTCCAAACGGAAGGACCCGGAGCTTGGTCTTAACTACTACCGTCAGGAGGGATATGTCCCTGAGGCGGTTTGGGAGTATTTGTTGACCCTGCTTAACTCCAACTATGAAGAATGGCGAATGGAAAATCCTGAGGCATCCATTGACGCATTCCCCTTTAGCCTAGAAAAGATGAGTAGCTCCGGTGCTCTGTTTGATATGATGAAGTTTGACAGCGTGAGCCAGGAAACTCTGCTTCGGATGCCGGTTGGAGAAATCTATGACAAAATGTCGGCTTGGCTTTTGGAATATGATCCTGAATTTGCAAAGCTCTTTACGAAAGACCGCGACTTTTCTGAACGCATTATCGGTGTCGGCAGAGAAGGCGCAAGACCGAGAAAAGATCTGACCAACTGGAAACAGGCACGGCAGTTCCTCTCCTTCTATTTTGATGAGACCTTTGTACAAGACGATCCGTATCCTGAAAATGTTTCTCCCGAGGATAGAGCGGAGATTTTGAAACGGTATCTTGAAACCTATAACCACGCAGACGATAACTCCGAGTGGTTCCAGAAGGTGCGGGAAATTGCCGCAGATATGAACTATGCAATCAAACCCAAGGACTACAAAAAGAATCCTGACCAATACAAGGGCAGCATCACCGATGTGAGCAATGTGATTCGAGTAGCCGTGGTAGGCAGATGCAACTCTCCCGATTTGTGGGAAATCTGCCATATTATTGGCGAAGATAAGATGCGCAACCGTGTCAAGAAAGGAATGAAATAATGGGAAAAGACAATAGAGCGGAGCATGGCTTCCGCAAAGAGAATATTCTGGATTTGCCCCGTCCTCAGTTTCCCAAACGGGCGGTCATTACCGGCGGCATGCCCTATGGCAACAAACAGCTGCATTTTGGCCATGTAGGCGGTGTTTTCGTACAGGCGGATGTGATGGCACGCTTTCTTAGAGACCGTATCGGAAAAGACAATGTAGTCTTTGTGTCCGGTACTGACTGCTATGGTTCTCCCATTGTGGAAAGTTATCGCAGCCTCTGCGAAAAAGGAGAGTTCTCCGGCAGTATTGAAGACTTTGTGCGGATGAACCACGAAAGCCAGAAGGAGACCTTGAAAAAATACAACATCAGTCTAAATCTGTTTGCCGCATCCGGTTTGGATGATGCAAAAGAAGAACATCGCATTCTCACCGACGAATTGATGCAACAGTGGTACGAAAACGGGTATATGGAAAAAATGGTTACCCGCCAGTTCTACGATGCAAAAGCCGGTCAGTTCTTAAACGGCAGACAGGTTGTTGGCAAATGCCCCTTTGAAAACTGCAACTCAGACAAGGGGTATGCCGATGAATGCTCGATGGGCCACCAGTATATGCCCGAAGAGCTGATTGACCCCAAAAGCACATTAACCGGTGAGACTCCTGAGATGCGGGATGTCACCAACTGGTATATTGATTTGACCAAGTTCCAATCCTTAATGGATGCGTATGTGGAAACCATTTCTCAGGATGAAACGGTTCGGCCTCTGGTTGCCAACACTATCAAAGAATTTATGACTCCGCCGATGGTCTATGTCAAAAATGATTATCTGGCGGAATATGACTCCATTAAGAGCGAATTGCCTGAGCATGTGCTTAACACAGCGGCAAACAAGACCTCCTTTTCTCTGGAATTTAAAGACCTAAAAGACCGCGACGACGCCCGTGCTGTACTGGGCGCACATGACATTCGGTTCCGTGCCGGTAAAACCTTAGTCCCCTTCCGGCTCACCGGAAACATTGAGTGGGGTGTTCCCGCCCCGGTGATCGAAGGCGAAGAAGGATTGACGGTCTGGGTTTGGCCGGAGTCCTTGTGGGCACCCATCTCCTTTACCCGTACCTATCTGAAACAGCAAGGCAAGGACAGCGAAGAATGGAAGAAATTCTGGTGTTCTAAGGATGCCAAGGTATATCAGTTCATCGGACAGGACAACATCTATTTCTATGGTATTGCCGAAATGGTAATGTTCATGGCAGCACAAGGCAAGGGAAACCTTACCCCCTTCCCTGAGGAGGGTCAGCTAACTCTGCCCACGCTGGTTGCCAACAATCATATTCTGTTTTTGAACAAAAAGGCAAGCTCAAGCGGTGCAGTTAAGCCCCCTATGGCGGCAGAGCTCTTTGACTATTACACAGCAGAACAGCTTAGAGCACACTTTTTGAGCCTGGGATTGGGACTTAAAAGTGTGAGCTTCCAGCCCAAGCCGTTAAATCCCATTGCTGAGGAGAAGGACGCCGACCCTGTTCTGAAAGAGGGCAAGCCCCTTTCCAATGTCTTTAACCGTGCAGTACGCTCCTGTTTCTACACCGCCCAGAAATATAATGACGGCAAGCTTCCCTTTGGACCTGTCAGCGAAGAGGTCCTAAAGGAGGCAAAAGAGACCATCTTAAAGTATGAGAGGTATATGTATCGGTTTGAATTCCATTCTGTTATGAGCCTGATGGACACCTATATTCGCAATGCAAACAAGTATTGGGCAAAGAATATTGCCATTGCTGATAAAGAAGACAATAATGAACTGCGGATGCAGGTACTGCGAGATGTGTTCCATATGGTGCGGGTTGCAACCGTATTGATGCATCCGGTAGCACCTGAGGGAACGGAACTCATCCTCTCTTATCTGGGATTTGACGATTCTTTCTGGGATTGGAACCGTATTTTTGATACCATGTATGACTTTGTAGACGGCGAAGAACACACGCTTAAGTTCTTAGAACCCAAGTTCGACTTTTTCCCGATGCATGAAAGTCAACTACAGTTTTAAAATGCAAATTGGATTGGTAAGTTAACTTAACAATCCATTTTTATTTTCCTGATTTTATCTTATTCGCACGACGGGGAAACTGAGGCGGAGTCTGTGACACCTTGCGCACCACCACCAGTTTGCGGATCATATCGCTTTGAGGAAGCGAAACCTCTGCGACCGTTTCCACTTTTCCGCCAAGGCTGCCTATCATTGGCTTTGCCGCCGCAAGTTCTTCGTCGAGTTCCTGTGCCTTTAATGCCACAAATATTCCGCCTACCTTTACGAACGGCAAACAATATTCACAAAGAACCCTAAGATTGGCAACTGCACGGGACACCAAAACATCGAACTGCTCTCGATACACCTTATCCTTTCCCAGTTCCTCGGCTCTGCCATGGATGCAGGTTACATCCTTTAACTCAAGCTCCTGGCAAAGGGTATCTAAAAACCGAATTCGTTTTTGAAGCGAATCGATCAAGGTCACCTTAAGGTCAGGGCGAAGAATTTTAATAGGAAGTCCCGGG
>JAZOWR010000255.1:0-2176 GCA_045659345.1 Ructibacterium sp. | reverse complement strand
TTCTCTGCCAAAAAGAGCAAAAGTTCAAACTCCTTTACCGGCATAGAAACCTCATTATCGCATACATATACTCGATGGGAGGCTTTGTCAATCCTAAGGTCTCCAACCTCAAGAATACTTGGCTTTTTTTCATTGCCTTTGTTCACCAGTTTTTCATACCTTGCAATATGAGCCTTGACCCTGGCAACCAGCTCTGTCGGAGAAAACGGCTTGGTGATATAATCATCTGCACCCAGCCCCAGACCCCGAACCTTGTCAATATCTTCACCTTTTGCCGAAAGAAAAACGATGGGAATGTCTTTTACTTTTCTAAGTTCACTGCAAACAGAAAATCCGTCCCGCTTGGGGAGCATAATGTCCAGAATCACCAGCGCATATGCTTCATTGAGTGCCATAGAAAGCCCGCTCTCGCCATCGGTTGCAATATCACAGTCAAAACCGCTGACCTGAAGATAATCACGCTCCAGATCTGCAATGCTTTTATCGTCTTCAACAATCAGTACCCTCATCACGCCCGTCCTTTCCGCCAAAAACAGCAGATCATGTTTTTATATTTATTATACACAAGCCTATTATTTTTGTCGAGTCTTTTTGAAAATTCTCCTTTGATTTTTAAAAACTGAGGAAAACTCTTTACGAAATCGCTGACTTATGGTACAATACTTCACATAAGTATAAATGATAGGAAGTGATTGCAATGCCGATTAAGGTACAAAATCAGTTGCCGGCAATTGAAACTCTGAATCAGGAAAACATTTTTGTAATTACCGAAACCAGAGCACTCACTCAGGATATTCGTCCTTTAAAGATTCTGATTCTAAACCTGATGCCCACCAAGATTGCAACCGAAACCCAATTACTTCGACTTTTGGGAAACACCCCGCTGCAGATTGATGTCAGCTTTATGCGCACTAAGTCCCATGAGTCTAAAAACATCTCCAAAAGCCATCTGGAAACCTTTTACGGTACCCATCAGGACTTTAAAGACCAGAAGTTTGACGGCATGATTATCACCGGTGCGCCGGTTGAAACCATCGACTTTAAAGAGGTAGACTATTGGGAAGAACTCTGCGAAATTATGGAATGGAGCAAAAGCCATGTTACCTCTACCTTCCATATATGCTGGGGTGCACAGGCAGGGCTTTTTTATCACTATGGTATTAAAAAATATCCGTTAGACAAAAAGATGTTTGGCATCTTCCCTCATCGGATACCCGCTGAAAAAAAACACAAGATGCTTCTGCGTGGTTTTGACGATGTGTTTTATGTTCCCCATTCCCGTCATACCGAGATTCGGGAGGAGGATATCCTAAAGGTACCAAGCCTGGAGATTTTGGCGACTTCGCCGCAGGCAGGCGTCTATATTGTTGCCGCTAAGGATAATCGCCAGTTCTTTGTAACCGGACATTCTGAATATGACGATAATACCCTTTCTGCTGAATATTTCAGGGATATTAATAAAGGTCTTACGATAGATGTTCCCTACAACTACTTCCCTGATGACAATCCGGAAAATCCCCCTATGGTTACTTGGCGTTCTCATGCAAACCTTTTGTTCTCGAACTGGCTAAACTATTTTGTTTACCAAACAACGCCATATAATATTGATGAAATTGATGAAAAATAAAAATCTTAAAAGCGAGGTTTGTTTATGTATCTTATAGAGCTTTTAAAAACTGTGATTCTCGGCATTGTGCAGGGAATTACCGAATGGCTGCCTATCAGCAGCACCGGACATATGATTCTGGTTGACCAATTTATGCCGCTCAATCAACCGGCAGACTTTATCAACCTCTTTCTGGTTGTCATTCAGTTCGGCTCAATACTTGCGGTGGTTACCCTGTATTTTCACAAACTGAATCCCTTTTCTCCCAAAAAGACAGCAAAGGAAAAAACGGACACCTGGACTATGTGGCTCAAGGTTTTGGTAGGCTGTGTGCCTGCTGCGGTTATTGGTTTGCTCTTTGATGACATGATTAACCGGTATACCTACAACGCATGGGTTGTAGCTTCAGCTCTGATTGTCTACGGTATTGCCTTTCTGTTCATTGAACGGCAGAACAAACAACCCCAAATCAACTCCATAGACAAACTGCCTTATAAAACCGCCCTGCTGATTGGCGCTTTTCAGGTGCTCTCAAGTCGGATCGTAGCCATGTCGTTCTGTGAGCCAAGG
>JAZOWR010000254.1:0-2694 GCA_045659345.1 Ructibacterium sp. | reverse complement strand
CCGCAAGTTCTATCCTTTGGTCCCGAATAATAACAGCACCGTCATGAAGGGGTGTATTGGGTACAAAAATACTCTCAAGAAGTTCGCATCTGGTTTCTGCCTGGATAGAGATACCGGAGCTAATCAGCGGGGAAACAACATCCTCATTCTCGATTACTATCAATGCACCGGTACGGCTGTTCGCCATAGCCTGAGCGCCCCGAGCAATCTCCCGAATCATGCGAAGCACATCTTCGTTGAACTCACCACGGGAATTAAACCATTTACTCACAGTGCTGCGCCCTACGCGTTCCAAAAGACGCCGAAGCTCCGGCTGAAAAACAATCAGCCACGCAATCAATCCAAGCTGCAGAACATTGCTCAGGATATAGTGCAGTGCATTAAGTCTTGCCAAGGCACTTACCTGAGTAACAACCACAAGCAGTATGATACCTTTAAGCAGTTGCATGGTTTTGGTATCACGGATAAACTTTAATGCTTTATACACCAGATAGGATACCGCCAGAATGTCAATTAGGTCTGTAATACGCAAAACAGCAAACTGATTGGCTACTGCATGAATAAAATTAGTCATCCACATTCTTTCGGTCACCTCCGGTATTATTTTTAATATGCTTTACCCCAGTACACCATCTTGGTTGCAGGCTTTCCGCAACAAACACAAGTGCTGGATAATTCTTCTTGCTCAAAGGGGATACATCTGGATGTTGCAGTGGTATCCTCTTTAATTTTTAACTCACAGGCTTCATCGCCGCACCACATAGCCTTAACAAATCCGCCCTTTTCTTCTATCAGTTGTTTAAACTCATCATAATTCACCGCAGAGGAGGTCTTTTCCTCTCTGTTTTGCCGTGCAGCCTCAAGCATTTGCGCCTGAATCTTAACAAGCAGACTTTCCAGTTCTTCTTCTATGTTATCAAGAGAAACAAAGGTCTTGCTTCTGTCAATCCGGCTAACCAAAACGGCCTGGTTCTGTTCAATATCCTTCGGTCCAAGTTCAATACGAACCGGAACGCCGCGCATCTCGTATTCACTGAACTTCCAGCCCGGAGATTTGTCAGAAACATCGAGTTTCATCCGAAATTTTTCGGACAGCTGTTCGTAAAGCGCATTTGCACGGTCTAAAACCCCTTCTTTATGCTGAGCAACGGGAACAATCACAGCCTGAATCGGTGCGATTCTGGGAGGCAGTTTCAATCCCGCATCATCACCGTGCACCATGATAATAGCGCCAATAATTCTGGTAGACATTCCCCATGAAGTCTGGTGAACATACGCAAGCTCATTGTTATCATTGAGATACTGAATCCCAAACGCCTTGGCAAAACCGTCGCCAAAGTTATGACTGGTACCGGATTGCAGAGCCTTGCCATCATGCATCATACTTTCAATCGTGTAGGTTTCATGGGCACCGGCAAACTTTTCTTTGTCAGTTTTCTGTCCCTTAATTACCGGAATTGCGAGTTCTTCTTCACAAAAATCTGCATAGACATTAAGCATTTGGATGGTTCTCTTTTGTGCTTCTTCGGCAGTTGCATGCGCAGTATGCCCTTCCTGCCACAAAAATTCCGCACTTCTCAAAAAAGGACGGGTGGTTTTTTCCCAACGGACCACGCTGCACCATTGATTGTAAAGCTTGGGTAGATCACGGTACGAACGAATCGCACCCGCATAATGCTCACAAAACAATGTTTCCGAGGTCGGGCGGACACAAAGCCGCTCCTGCAGTTTTTCGCTGCCGCCATGGGTCACCCACGCAACCTCCGGCGCAAAACCCTCAACATGGTCTTTTTCCCTTTGCAATAAGCTTTCAGGGATAAACATGGGCATATATACATTCTCAACGCCTGTCTTTTTAAAGCGAGCATCCAGATTCTTTTGGATATTCTCCCAGATAGCATAGCCATAGGGTTGAATCACCATACAGCCACGAACTCCGGAATATTCACAAAGCTGTGCTTTTTTAATAATATCTGTATACCATTGTGCAAAATCCTCCCCCATAGGAGTGATTTCTTCCACCATTTTTTTCTCTTGTGCCAATCCACTCATTCCTTCCAATCAATACATTCTTCTCTTTTTAGTATAAAAGAAATCCCCTTCTCTGTCAAGGCTTGAAAAGTTTTTTTAACATAGAATTTTATCACGAATAATAAAAGAAAACCCTCTTTTGAGGGTTTTCCGGATTCCTGTTTGCTATTTACATCCGCAAGAATTGTCTTTCTTTTTCTGAGGCGGGAAAAACTCATCAATCGGGAAACGAATATCATTAAACAAAGCACAGGGGCTCTCCTCTGTAGCAGAGGGACATTCCTGCGTCGGAATACAAAAGTCTACAGCATCTACTAGCAGTTGCGTATCCCTTTCCAGACGGACAATAAAGA
Organism: Ructibacterium sp.; assembly: GCA_045659345.1. Classification (GTDB taxonomy): domain Bacteria; phylum Bacillota; class Clostridia; order Monoglobales; family Monoglobaceae; genus Ructibacterium. Next base: position 310 of record JAZOWR010000254.1, on the reverse strand, counting down.
ACAACCCATAGGTAACCACAACTCTGCGTTCGCAATCATCCACCACTAAATCGTCGTCAAAACAGTCGCAAATATAATCGGGCAAGAACCCGCCGCTTCTGCCTCTGCACTCGCAATCACAGTCGCAATCGCAACGGCAACAATCTTCTTCGGTTATTTTTGCAGTCAATGCAACCGGATCTACCACCTCAACCGCTACCGTCGGCATGTTGGTTTTATGCCATGTTTCTGCAATCTGACAACCATTATTCTGATTAAACTTGGAATTAAAGGTCTTGGTATTTCCTTCAGAGCCATAGAGAATCACTCT
>JAZOWR010000253.1:0-1613 GCA_045659345.1 Ructibacterium sp. | reverse complement strand
AGCTTAATTTCACCGAGAGTTTTCTCTTTTGTGCAGGTGTCAGTAAACACAATGTCCTCGCAAAAGCCCGGGTGCATCATGTCCAGATATTTTTTAAGTTCTTCGGCTGCGTATACCGCAGTTTCGTCTTTATACCATGTTTTAATTACCATTGTATAACCCCTCTCTGAGTAGAAATAGTATCCAGTTGATATAATAGCATATTAAAGCTGCAAATGCAAGCGTCAAGGGAGAAAATCATTTAATCTTTTTCCATCCATTGCCTCCATAGTTCCGCACCCCCGATTTGATTAATCAGTTCCAAGAGTGCGTTGGCAGACAGCCTTGGCGGCAGATTCAATTGTTTGGCTAATGCCTCCCGTTTTTCGGAGCTGTCCGGCTTGCCGGAATATCCGGCGGCAAAAAAGTCTGCCTTGGTTACCGGAGTAAAGGGAGCGGCAGTGTCATCGGCAGTTGCCGAGGCAAGCAGCTCGGTCAAAACGGCATCGTCCATTCCCTCGACACCCAAAAGACCTTCCTTGCCGGGTTTTTCCTTCCGTTTTTCTTTTCCTTTGATAGCAGGAATATAACAATGCTTAATGGTAACAGATTGCCCCAGACAGGTCTTTAAATAGTTGCGAATCTGAAATCCTGCACGGTCTGAATCGGTCAGGATAAGAATACCCCGATCCTTGGCGAGAGTTCGTATGCTGTTGATGACGGATTTGGAACGGTAAAGCTGAAAGCCATGGGTGCAAACAATAGGAGCATCGGTTAATTTTCGCAACCGTTCTTTATCGTATTTTCCTTCGACCACAATGACATCATGAATGTGAAGCATTCCTCTCACCTCCTTTTTTCTATTTTAGTGCAATGACTTTGGTATTGTCAATCCTTTCTTTTGCATATACTGAACCGAGGTGGAAGGATTGAAAAATCAAATGTTAAAGAGTGCGGGGATTCTTGCGTTTTCGGGAATCTGTACCAAGAGTTTTGATTTTGCATTTCGGGCGTTTTATTCCCGGCAACTGGGCGCCGAGGGAATGGGACTTTTGTCTTTGGGATTTGGGCTTCACGGGGTCATGCTGACGGTTTCTACAGCGGGGCTGGGCGTTGCAGTATCCAAGTCGGTTTCTGAATATCTGGAGATTGGGAAACAGGATGCCGTCAGGCAGTGTATGCGGTTTGCAACCTGGGGTGTTGCCTGTTTGGGGCTTTTGGTGATAGGTCTGACCCTGTTTGGAGCTGAGTGGATTGGAGAGCGGGTGCTGGGAGATCTTCGCATCTCGTCCGGACTCTGTTGCCTGGTGCCAAGCGTGTTATTCATGGGGATTTCCTATTGTTTAAAGGGGTATTTTTATGCCTCCCGCAAGGTTTGGATTCCGGCAAGCTCAGAATTTCTAGAGCAGGCGGTGAAGTTTCTGGCAATCTCTCTGTTCCTGCGGTGGCTTTTGCCAAAAGGAATCTCTTATGGCTGTGCAGCAGTCTTTGCAGGAATCAGTGTTGGAGAGTTTTCCTCCTGCCTGTATCTGACTGTGTTTTATCTGCGGGAGAAACAGCATCTTATAGGGGGAGGAGAACGGGATAAGGTGTTCTTTCCGCTGTTTCAGGTGGCGTTTCCCTCCATGCTTACT
>JAZOWR010000252.1:0-6699 GCA_045659345.1 Ructibacterium sp. | reverse complement strand
TGCGACTCGATTGTAACTGGTAAGCTGCTTCATGGAAATTTCCTCCTTGATTTTGGAGGGGCAGAGGCTTATAATGAGCGTACCCCTTGATTGACTGTCGTGAGTTTTTCTTGGGCTGCCCCTGTCAGAGTTGCCGCTCTGTCAAGGGCTTTTTTATTAGGCGATGGAGAAGCGACGGCTTGCGGTCTGCTTGATGAAGTCCTTGTAGACATCGGGCATGACCTTCTTAAATGCGGTGCTGTCGAATCTCTGGCTCAGAACAGAAGTCCAACGCACGATGTACTGTCCTGCCTCCATCTCTTCGGTGTTGCGATTCAGCATTTCTGCTTTGATTTCATCCCGAAGGGTTTCAGCTTCAGCCTTTGCTTCCTCGATCAGGGCTTCGAGATCCTTCAGGGCATCAATCTTAGAGGTAATTTCAGTAGTAGACATTGTGTTGTTCTCCTTTGTGTTTTGAATTTCTTGCCGTCTCTCCGGCTGCCTCCGCTCCTTTGTGTTTAATCAAGGACTTACAACAGGCGGTGTTGAAATTGGGCTGTCCTTCATTGCTCCTTTATTATAGCACTAAATACTGGTGTAGTCTATTGTCAAATGCACCAAATATTAGTGTATTTATATGTGCAAATTTAGCACTTGATTTTAGTGCATTCTTGTGGTAGAATAAGGACAATGGAAAAGGAGGCGCATTTTATGGCAATCCGCTACAAAGTCGACATTCTCGCAGAACTGAAGAAGAAAGGATATTCCTCCACACGCATTCGTGAAGAGAAGCTGATTGGTCAATCATACCTTCAGCAGCTTCGGCGTGGGGAGCTTGTGTCTTGGAAAACGCTTGATACAATCTGCGCTCTTTTAGAGTGCCAGCCTGGGGATCTGATCGAGTTCCAGAAAGAAGACTGACAAAACGCAAAAAAGGGACAGCCGAAGCTGTCCCTTTATTTATTAGCAACATAGCCAACGCTCGTTGTCAATGGTGATACTCTTTTTGTCTGACCATAGATATAAGTAGTTATCTGCACCGCAGTTGTATACTCGATAGTCCTCTGGCAGCTTGCTCAGAATAGCAATCAGTTCTTTTACGGTAGGTGTGCCAAGATAATATCCAGAACGACTGCCCACATGCAGAAAGTAATCATCGAGCATTTCTGAATCCTTGATAACCTGTTCGCGAAATTCCCCCACAACCTCATCGTCCAGAAGAAACTCATAATTCCAAGTGTTTACACAGTCAAGCAGTTCCTCAATTCCCTTCGCCACAACACCGTTCTCAGGTTCATCCACATCAACAACAAGAATGTCACCGTTTTCATCTAGTCTTGCACCATAGCCGTGCCCTTCAATGTAGCCAAACACCATTCTAGCTTCTTCTGCGGTTAGTTCCTTGTCCATCCATTCAATAAAAGTTTCCACGGTGGGGTTGCCTTCGTAATTGCTCTTAGTAAAATTTTCCATTGTAATAATCTCCTTGTATTGTTTTATGTGTAATTCTATATTTTACATCCCCATGGGGGCGGTATTTCGGGATAAAAAATTTTTGAAAGTGCGTTTTCAAAAATGGGTGGTCAACTCTTCGACTAAGAGTGATTCTGATTTCGGAAGACGGTTCTTCCGGCTGTGTGCGGTAGAAGTATCATTTCTTTACCAGTAGCCGTAGCACTTCGTCTGTGTTAAGCGTCTTTACTTCCCATGAACGCCAATTTGATTCTCTTGGAATTTGGGTATTCAGGGGCGGGCGATGCTATCTAATCATTTCGCCCTCTTTTTGACCGATTTCCTCAACAATATCCTCTTTGCTTGTGTTCTGCGCATAGTAGAGAACATCAAATTCTATTGGACAATTTAGCTGCGCTGCTGCATCCCAAATGATGCGATACTTGCGCTCTGCCCCTGTGTTAATTCCAACATAATGGGCAGCAACTCTCTGCAACATATTTTGGCTTTTTCCTATGTAAACAATTTGACCATCCAGTTTGATGCAATAAATACCTGGGTGCTCGTACTTCTCCGAAAGACCTTTCCGGCGCAGCATACCGCAAACATTTTCCACATATTGATTCTTCATTTTGTTCCTCCTTTCATCTCTTTCTTTATCTTACATATATATTATAACATAATTTTATATAAAAATCAAAAAAGACCGTTTTCTCTGTCGTTTTCATAACTTTTCACCGTCTTTCGAGTGTGACGGAATATAACGAAAAATAGCGGCAGCCAGCTCCGGCGATCCCTTAATTAGGGGTATTCACTTTTCGGAGTTGGCTGCCGCCGTTCTCTTATTTGTAGTCCTTCAGAATATCATCCAACGCCATGTCAATGGCTGTCTTCAGGCTCTTCTGCATGATTCGCATAATCTCAGCCTCAAGAATGGATTGCTTCTTTTTCTTCTTTTTTTCTTTATCCTTCTGGCTTTGGCTCATCGAATCTTCACCTCGCTAATGATTTTCACATTGGGAATCTCATTCTCTTCGGCTTCGGCTCGCTGAGCAGCCTTTCGCTCCTCATACATTCTCTGCATTTTCTTGTGCGCTGCGTACATGATTTGTTCGGGAGTGTACCCATCCAAATACATATAATCGTAATACTCAGGAACATTTTTATGGAAGTCACTAATTAAAGTCATCATTCTATTCTCCTTTTCATTTTATCGCATTCGCTACTTTTGCACGAATGCCGCTGTTGCGGCTTCGTAGCAAAATAGCGATGCGTTTTTCCTTCTGTTATTTATGAAAAAGAAGGGGGATAAATTGATTTCTTTTAATTAAAGAGTTACTTTTTCCCCGATAATAAGTTTTAGTTTTATTTATTAACAGGGAAAAAGTAACTCTTTTTCTATAAGTCCTTCCACCATGCGTTTGCCGCAAGTTCTTGACCCAGAGTACGGAAAGTGTTCAGCCCTGTCTTTTCCGAAACTTGCCGTTTGGTAATGTTCTCGTACTCTTTCAGCAGAACATTTTTTGCACTTGTAACAGTGTCTGCGCTCATGCCAATGTCATCAGCAATCATCGTATTTGTGACGATGTCCATGTCATTATCGCAGATCCACATAAAAACCTTCAGCACCTGAGCAAACGCCACGCTTTCGCTGGAATAGTCGTGATTGATGACTGACCGCACCCAATGTCGATGAAGTTCAATTTCTGTTGCTTTTGGAATCACCTTTAATGTTTGGGTTCTGCCTCGACTGTCCCATGTAATAAAGCCCTTTGAAGTTAAGGATTCAACCGCAGCTTGCAAGACTTTCCTGTTGCGATCCTGAGGGGTAAGATTTATGTATCTGCACATATCTGACCAGTTTCCGCTGAAGCTGCCGCCCTGTTCTGCAATCATGGTCAGAACATTAAACTCTGCTTTGGGGAGGGGTAGCCACTCCCCGTAAAAAGTAACCTTCTCCATATCAGGACACCTTGCTCAGCTTCTGCTTGTATTCGATCACCTTGGGTGCTTCAACAGGAGCAACAGTCAGCTTGCCATCCTTGAAGACCGGTGCTTTCTTGTAATTGGGGAACTGGAGCTTGAACCAGTCACAGACATACTTGTAGGGGCTTGCGGTTGCCTGGGACAGAGCCTTGACGGTTTCAAACACATCCAGAAGATCTTCAGCGTTGTCATACGCCCGAATGTGCTTCTCCATGTTCTCGTAGGTCAGGCGGGTGTTGGTCTGAGTAGTGGTTTGCTCTCTGCCGGACACGATAACCTCAGTCATACCGGGGAAGTCATTGCGGATGTCCTTCATCAGCTTGTTTTCAGCAGTGCCGTACTTGGCAGCGGCTGCCGCAAACTTGTGGTTCATAATCACAGTGTTCTCATTGAACAGAATCTTGTAGCCCTCACGGCCGGGAGTAACACGCTTAGTAGTAGCCATAATTTTACTTTTCCTTTCTTCTGGTACATTCCAGATTAAACATCAAATTCGTCTTCGTCGCTGTCCTCTACAACAACCGCAGAGGACTTGACCAGGGTGAAAATGTCCTTTTCCTTTGCTTGCTTCTTAGCTTCCTCAGCAAAGAAAGTCTTGTAGGATTCATAGTTCTCAAATGTCTTGATGAACCATGCCAGAACGCAGCGGTAGGGGTTAGTCTGCACCTTGGACAGTGCGATCTGCTTCTTAAACTCAGCCATCAGGGCTTCAGCTTCCTTCTGCTCACGGATGTAGATTGCCATGCGCTCGTAAGTCTTGTTCTTGGTATCGTTCTTCTTGTTAGGATTCTTCTTGATGGTCTTGGTAACCATTTCGACACCTTCGTTCTCACGGCGAATTTCCTTCCAGAGCTTGTACTCAGAAGTACCGTAAATCTTTGCATTCTTAGCAAATTCCTTGGTCACCAGAACATGGGTATCATCAATAAACTTGGGGGCGTACTTCTTCATTGCAACAACATTCTTCTTCATAACATAATTCTCCATTTCATTAATAAATTTATTTGTTTTGTGGGGTTTTTCGTTCCCCTTATTTACATTCTTATTTTATCACACGGGTATTTACGGTGTGGTACGAAAGTGTACCATTAACTAAGTAATCAGAAACCGTTTTCTTCTACGAAATCAGAACGGTCGAAATCAACATTTCGGTAGTTGAAGATGTGCTTGACTCTGCGCATGGGAACATCGTCCAGCACCTCGTAGATGGCAGCGATCCACTTGCACTTCTCTACATCTTCATCGGTGATGGAATCAAACAGGCCGTAACCGTCTGCATCCATGGACAGTGCTGCGACCGCCTCATAAATTGCCTTGTAGCCCTCAACCTTCATTTCGCCGGACTCCGCATTAAAAAACTTCTCATTCATCATTTTGTTTTTCTCCTTTATTTTTTAATTTATTTTATGTATTTATTATATCAGCGAGGGAATCTTGGGCTGGTACGAAAATGTACCGTTTGTTTTTTGCTCAGACAATCACTTCAGCGAAGTCTGGGTAACGATTTTTGTACTCAAAGTACAGGGTTGCTTCGCCCCGGCTCAGGATTCTGGAATTCTCCTTGACTCCCTTGGGAATGAACAGGACTCTTTTCTGCAAGTCAGCTAAAATCCAGCACAGACGCAACTCATTTCTCTCAACTTTCTTCATCATAATCAGTACCTCTTTTCTTTAAGTGTTGTGTTCTTTTTTATAATTACATTATATCAAGCTACGGGGTCGTACTTGGTACGAAAATGTACCCTTTCACAAGCCTCAGGGAACTTGGTTCTGAACCACTGGGTAGCTCTGGGATAGCCGAGGATCTTGCGAACATCATAGAACTCATCCGATAGTTCCGGCGCATTCTGAGCAATGTACTGCTCCATAAATTCGTAGGTCAAGCCCCGGTTCGGATTGTTGGTAGGAATCTGGCGGCGATTGATCTCGATGGTGAAATTAGGAAGGTCACGCCAAATCCGAAGCAATTCAGTGTATTCTTTGGAATGGGGGACGCTGGCTCTGCGCATCTCCTTTGTGGACATCTCAATAGTTCTTGCGACAAAATTTACTTTCATTTTTATTACCTCATTTCATTTGTTTCGGAGTTTTGTGTTCCCCTCTTTTGTAATTACATTATATCATTCGATCCCCGGTGGCCTGTTGCGTAAATGTACCATCGATACTTCTATAAAAAGAAAAAATGCAGCCCTCAAAAGAGGTCTGCATTGTACCTGGCGAAGCCGTTCGGGTGGCGGGCTTCAAAGCGCCTTGGGGTCAGTCTGCCGCAGGACTTCACTTTGACTCTTGGATACTGCAAAGTTGAAGATACTGACATTGAAGTTGAGGAAAGTTGATGGTAGTTGATACCGGAGAACAGTTTGGCTGAATTTAGTAGAAATTAGAAAAGAGGATCTGCGATTACCGCAAATCCTCTCTGTACATTATACTTTGACCCTTCTGGAACTATCTTGAAGCAAACCGATTGGACTATAATTGCTGTGGCATTCCACCAACAGCTTATCCGAGATTTCTGTGTATCTCTTGGTCATCTGCAAATCTGTGTGTCCCATTTGTCGCTGAAGTGTGAAGAGGTCGCCGCCGTTTTCCAGATAGAAGGTAGCAAAACTGTGCCGGATCTGATAGGGAGTGAACTTCACGCCTGTCCGTTCGCAGTATTTTCTGAAGTTCCTTCCCAACACATTGGCTTGCAGTTGTTTTCCATCTCTCGTGGGGAACAGCCACTTTTCCCACTCCTTCGGCTTCACCTTCAGAAACTTTTTCAAGGAAGTGTTGGTCATGGCTGATAGATACAGGGTTCTGCTTCGGCTTGTCTTGGCAACATCGGGACGGATGAAGATGGACTGAGCTTCAGGATCATAGTCCTCATTCTTGATCGCCATAAGTTCGCTTGTCCGTATTCCAGTATCAAGTATGAGCAGAATAATGTTATAGTCCCGGAGTTCTGTGTAGTTGTGCTTGTCCAGAGCCTTCAGGAGGGCTTGTATATCCTTGATTTCCGCAGGCTGGACATTTCCTTCATCTCTCACTTTCTTCAGTTGGAGTTTCTGGAAGGGGTTGTAGGGAAGGTAGTCCTGTTTGGCACACCATTCAAATAACGCATGAAGATACTGGTAGGGGTGATTGAACCTCGCCGGACTTGTTTTTGGGATGCCAGCAAAGTATTCCAGAATTTCGATCTTCAGTACATCCACATCCAAAGTATTCTGAGATTGAGCCAGAAACTTGTCGATGTACTTTTTATAGTCGCTCAGTGTTCGCTCACGGACTTTCTGAGCCTTT
>JAZOWR010000251.1:0-1818 GCA_045659345.1 Ructibacterium sp. | reverse complement strand
ATATCATGGGAGGCAGCGGAGGACATAGTGATACGGCGGCAGGAGCAAAGCTTGCAATGATTATTGCACCGATGTTTCGGGCAAGCCTTCCCATTGTTACCGATCATGTCACATGTGTTTCTACGCCGGGTAAGGATATTGATGTCCTGGTAACGCAGGGCGGTATTGCAGTGAACCCCAAAAATCAGGAGCTTTGTTACAGGTTAAAGGATGCCGGACTGCCTGTAGTTGACATCATGGAATTAAAAGAGAAGACGGAACGGATTTGCGGTACGCCTCAAAAGCTTCCCAAGGGTGACCGGGTGGTAGCTGAGGTCATTGGCCGTGATGGTGTACTTATGGATCATATCTACAATGTGAACTAACGGGAGGAAATACTATGCGAGAAATCAATGCTGCACAGATTACCGAAACGGTAAAAAAACTGTGCATCGATGCAAATTGCCATTTGGGACAGGATATCAAATCTCGTATCTGCGAGTTTCATGCAAACGAACCTTGGGCTCCTGCAAAGGAGATTTTGGAACGCATCATTGAAAACTATGAGATTGCTGACGAAAAAGACCAACCTGTTTGCCAAGATACCGGTGTGGCGTGTGTGTTCTTAAAAATTGGTCAGGAGGTTCATATTAACGGTGATTTAACTGAAGCGGTCAATGAAGGTGTCCGCCAGGGGTATCAGGACGGATACTTGCGCAAAAGTGTGGTTAAAGACCCGCTTGATAGAGTGAATACCGGTGATAATACTCCGGCGATGCTTTATACGGAACTGGTTCCTGGTGATAAGATAGAGATTACCGTTGCACCCAAAGGATTTGGAAGCGAGAATATGAGTAAGATTGCTATGCTCCGTCCGTCTGATGGCCTTCAGGGTGTAAAAGATTTTGTCCGCAAAACGGTAGAAGAAGCAGGACCGAATCCATGTCCGCCCATTGTGGTAGGTGTCGGGATTGGAGGAACCTTTGATAAGGCTGCATATCTTGCAAAAAAGGCGTTGCTCCGTCCAGTAGACGAGCGGAATGAAACCCCGTTCTATGCTGAGCTGGAGCAGGAACTGCTCGATGAAATTAATGCACTTGGTATCGGACCGCAAGGCTTCGGGGGAAGAACAACTGCTCTGGCAGTGAATATTGAGTGGTTCCCCACCCATATTGCCGGACTTCCCGTGGCGGTCAACATCAACTGTCATGTAACCAGACATCAAACGGAGGTGTTATAAATGGCAATTTCGATTAAAGCTCCTCTTAGTAATGAAAAAGCAAGAGAACTAAAAGCGGGCGACAGCTGCCTGATTTCCGGTGTGATTTATACCGCCCGGGATGCGGCGCATAAGCGTCTGTGTGAATTGATTGCAGAGGGAAAAGAACTCCCTTTGGATATCAAGGACAGCATCATTTATTTTGTAGGTCCCACCCCGGCAAAGCCCGGTCAGGCGATAGGTTCAGCAGGACCGACTACCTCTTACCGCATGGATGCCTATAGCCCCGCTTTGATTGCAAAAGGGCAAACGGGAATGATTGGCAAGGGGAAACGGGGAGCAGAAGTGATTGCTGCCATGAAAGAGCATGGCGCAGTCTACTTTGGTGCTATCGGCGGCTGCGGCGCACTGCTGAGTAAATGTATCAAAAAGGCAGAGGTTATTGCCTATGATGATTTAGGCGCAGAGGCAATTCGTCGTCTGGAAGTAGAAGATTTTCCGGTGATTGTGGTTATTGACAGTCAAGGGAATAACCTATACGAGACGGGTCGAAAAGCGTATCTTTCCCAAGTAGAAGAAGGATAAAAATAGGGAAGTGAATCAATGGAAACAATTTATAA
>JAZOWR010000250.1:0-4810 GCA_045659345.1 Ructibacterium sp. | reverse complement strand
CTATCTTCAAGATTGAGATAAAGGCTTCACTAGGTATTTCTACAGAACCCACTTTTCTCATTCTCTTTTTACCCCTTTTCTGCTTCTCTAGAAGTTTTCTTTTTCTTGTAATATCTCCGCCATAACACTTAGCAAGGACATCCTTTCGCATAGCCTTTACCGTTTCTCGTGCAATAATTTTCCCTCCGATTGCCGCCTGAATCGGAACCTCAAACAGCTGTCTGGGGATTACTTCTTTTAATTTTTCTGCCATTTTTCTGCCTCTGGGATATGCGCGCTCTTTATGAACAATAAAGGAAAGGGCATCTACCATTTCTCCATTTAAAAGCATATCCAGTTTTACAAGCTCGGCGCGGTTAAAGGCTTTGAATTCATAATCAAAGGATGCATATCCTTTGGAACGGGATTTTAATGCATCAAAGAAATCATAAATAATTTCGTTTAAGGGCAATTCATAATTTAAAGAAACCCGTGTATCATCCAGATATGTCATATCAATATAGGTTCCTCTGCGCTCCTGACACAACTCCATGATACTGCCGACATATTCTTTTGGTGTCATAATTGATGCCTGAACAATCGGTTCCATCATATAATCAATTTCAGAGGGTTCCGGTAAATTGGTTGGGTTATCAATCATCAACACCGTACCATCCGTCTTAATAACTTGATATTCAACCGACGGAGCTGTGGTAACCAGATCAAGGTTATATTCTCTTTCTAATCGTTCTTGAATAATTTCCATATGCAATAGTCCAAGAAAACCGCAACGAAAGCCAAATCCAAGAGCCACCGATGTTTCGGCATCAAACCGAAGCGCCGCATCATTAAGCTGCAGCTTTTCCAATGCCTCTCGCAAATCATCATATCTCGCCCCATCTGCCGGATAGATACCGCAATATACCATAGGTTTTACTTCTTTATAGCCGGGCAATGGCTCATCAGCGCCGTTTTCTGCCGTGGTAACCGTATCTCCGACATGAACCTCTTGTACATTTTTAATACTTGCCGCAATAAATCCAACCTCACCGGCTAGGATTTCATTTGCAACGGCCATGCCATTGGGATGCAAGTAGCCCACCTCTACAACATCAAACACTGCATCGGTTGCCATCATTTTTATCTGAACCCCCGGTTTCAGCTTGCCATCAATCACACGGACATAGACAATAACACCCTTATAGGGATCATAATAAGAGTCGAAGATTAAAGCCTTAAGCGGTGCGTTTTCATCTCCGTTCGGCGAAGGAACCAATTCAACAATTTTCTCTAGCACTTCTTCGATGTTAATTCCGTTTTTTGCCGAAATCAAGGGTGCATTTTCTCCGTCAATTCCAATCACATCTTCAATTTCTCTTTTTACTTCCTCCGGTCTGGCAGATGGAAGATCAATCTTGTTGATAACCGGAACCAACTCCAAATCATGTTCTAACGCCAGATAGGTATTGGCAAGTGTTTGCGCCTCAATCCCTTGCGCAGCATCAACAACCAATATCGCACCTTCGCATGCTGCAAGGCTGCGGGATACCTCATAATTAAAATCCACATGTCCCGGTGTGTCAATTAGATTTAGTGTATATTCTTTTCCGTCATTTGCCTGGTACAAAAGCTTGACCGCACGCGCCTTAATTGTAATTCCTCGCTCACGCTCCAAATCCATATTATCAAGAATTTGCGCCTGCATTTCCCGTTGCGTCAAAGCACCTGTCTTTTCAAGCAGGCGGCCAGCAAGGGTCCTTTTACCGTGATCAATATGAGCAATAATTGAAAAGTTGCGTATTCTATCCTGCCGGTTCTCCATCCTTTTTCCTCCGTATATTCCTCAATCTTTATCGCAAGTTCCACCATTCAGTGATTTTATCCTCAATATAGCTATTATACCACAGCCGGTACTTTCAGTCAATTAAAGTTTAAACAAAACAAGAAAAAAACACATTCTTATATTTTACAACTTTTGCATATAGAAAAAGGACCTGGAATGTTATAGTTTCCAGGTCCTAAAATACATTCAAATTTTAGTATGACAGATGCTATCCATTAAAATAAAATAATAATAAATTGCGAAACCAATACCACACCAACCAGTGCAATCGGATATGTAGCAGCATAGGCAGCAGCAACATCTTCCGTGCCGGCAACATGAATCAATGTACCAAGTGCGGGTGTACTTGTCATTCCGCCTGTAATAGAGCCTAATATGTTAAGAACACTCATTTTAAGTACATATTTTGCAAAAACAAACCCTACTACCATAGGAATCGTGGTCATCAGTACACCGTAGACAAAATAGCTTATCTTAAATTCCTGAACAAATCTAGCTCCGCCTGAAATTCCTGCACCAATCAAGAAAAGTGCAAGTCCAAATTCTCTAAACACTTTAAGTGTTGATGTTTTTGGCATAAGACTAATTCTTCCCACCTTGCGAAAATGACCAAAAACCAATGCTGCCAGAAGACATCCGCCTGTTGTTGTAAGAGAGAAGGTATTTCCACTAAGCCCGCTGGTTGAAAGAGGGATTTTGATTAATCCTATAAAAATACCGATAATAGCCGCAATAGCAAAAGGTGCTATGCCAAAATCATCAAGCTCAATCAGTTTTTCTGCCGCCGTTTCTGCAGCAGCGTCTGTGTCTTTAGAGACAAGCTTTTTTCTCTCCTCGTCCATATTGACCTTTAAAATTTGAGGCATAAGCTGAACAAACAGAACAACACCGATAACGCCAAAAATATATGCAATGCCATAGCCGACAGACACAAGCTGCTCAAGTTCAGGAGTTGCAACAGACGCCTTTGCCGCTGAAAATGCAGGCGTTGAGGTAAGCGCACCGGCAAAAAGACCCGATACCATCGCAGACAATTTTCCCATATCTGTTTCTCCCATTGCTTTGCCAATGAGGACACAAAGAATCGCACAAATGCCGCCGACAACGATAATCACCAATCCCAATAGCACATAAGAGGCAAAATTCTTTTTGATGTTCCCAAAGAACTTAGGACCTGCGATAAAACCAACCGAACACACAAACAAGATAAGCCCTATATTTTCAACAACCTTAAGTGCATTCGTTGTATAATCAGGAAGCTGTGCGCTTAAATCATCATAAAAAAGACAACCAAACAGCAGTGCGACAATAAACACACCTGCGGTACCCAGTGATACACCCTTTATTGTGACCTTTCCAAGCGCATAGCCCACAGCCGCAACAGCAAAAGCACAAAAAACCAAAAACGAAATTCCGGTAATCGAAATAACCCCGCCGAATAAATTCATATACAAGCCTCATTCCTTATGTATTGTTTTTAAATCGGCATATATTCTATCATAATCAATACAATCTGTCAAGTTATGGCACGGCTTCCTGTAACTTTATTTTCCATGGGATAATTTTTATTCAAAACTGGTAAAATTTATTTTTGCGCATAAGAAATGGACAAGATTTGCAATCCTGCCCATTATAAATATCCGATAATTACTTTTTTAATTCTTCTTGTATAAAGGATACAGCTGCCGCAGCACTTCCATTAAATTCTATAAGATTGCGTTCCTCATCAAATCTGATAGATACAAGAGGTGAACGCAAATTTGCATCTAATCTTGTTTGCTCATAATCTTTTGGGAACATACTGATGTAATATTCTTTTTCCTCTTCTGTCAAAACATTTTCTATGGTATCATTACTAACCCAACCAGCAGGATTAATAGGATTTTCAACTCCATTTTTATCTACATAAACATCTTTTCGCTCTCCATATAACTCGATTAATTTATTCAGCAGGACATCTTCATTTTCTTCCGAAAACTGCAAAAAAACGCTATTCAATCCATTCGCTGCATCAGCAACATCGAATGATAATCCTACCATATTTAATTTTATGCCTAAATATTCTAGACCTTCTATCTTTGCTACTTGGCGGTGTCCATTTTCAGTAATCGTATATTTAGCATTTTGGAATATATCACTTTTTTGCACAGTTTCCCAATCAGTACACCATTCAAGAGAGCAAAACTTAAAATCGCGTTTTTCTACTTGTTGGTTTTGTTGGCTAGTGTTACACCCAACTAATAACAACGCCAATACTACTGAAAATAATACAAAGAACTTTTTCATATTAACCCTCCAGCTCCTATGTTCTGCCTAAATTATAGCAAAATCATACTCTATAGTCAACAATTTTGCTGATTCTTAGCAAAGTGCCCTTGTGGTGGAAAAATCTTCAGTACTTTCTAACATCTATATTTATATTTTAGCTATCATAAAAGACCCCCTGTTACATTTTAATTTTGCAACAAGAGGTCTAATTATCTTAATATTTTAATTGAAGGATGGCTTGGTGACATCTTTTTCTTTGGTTTGGTTGCCGGACGGGGATGGTTCTGACAGACTGAAATACATTCTTGCAGCTTTTGTTGTTCCAAAATCACGATTCGATCCTGTATTTTGCACCTTATTAAACGCTTCTCTGAACATAGCATTATGTGCTTCTTCACGATTTAAAAGAAAGTCTATGGTCTCCTTTACTTTTTTATCATCAATTTGTCTGTATAGATATTCATATACAACCTTCGCCCTTTGTTCTGATGCTATATTGGATAATAAATCTGCACACAAATCTCCGGTTACAGACACATAATCTCCTGTCCATGAATATCCGGATGCATTGATAAGACCCGGATTTAAACCCATAAGCACATGCGTTTGAATCTCCCCTGCCCAAACCTTATTTGCGTCAACATCGTGTCCGTTTAACATATGAATGGTTTGAGCAATCATTTCCATGTGTCCCAATTCTTCTGCCGCAATGGCTAAAAA
>JAZOWR010000249.1:0-1900 GCA_045659345.1 Ructibacterium sp. | reverse complement strand
CTTGCTTCACGAATAGATACTGCAAAAATGAATCATCCAGCGTTTATGATGGTATTGACAGCCGTCGGTGATTTTGCATATCGAAGAGAAGATGGTATAACAGTATGTCCTATAGGATGTCTCAAGCCTTGATGTCATATTTGAGGGTCAGGTGCCCTTTGGTACAAGGGTCAGGTGACCTTCATGCCAAGGGTCAAGTGACCTTCGGTGCAAGGGTCAGGTGACCTTTATGCCGAAGGTTAGGTGACCATGAGTTTTATGACTTACGATGCTGAAGGCTAGGGTTTTGCCCTACTGCCATACTACAAATTCTTGTAGGTGGCATTTTGAGGGGGTGTTTGTTATCATTATGGGCATGAATGGAGTTGGATTATCATTTCTGTCAGTTTTCCTTGCAGTCGCAACATCGGTTGCGACTACGTCAACATGTCAGTCAGATTTTTCAGGAGTTCGGGAGGCAAATCAGTCGATAGATCCAACTAAGCTTGAGTTTAAACTTCTTTCCTCGCGTCGCTTCATGCTAGACAACGAGCTCATTCTTTCACGTACGGGAAGCGGACTCGTGGTGTGCGAATCGAAAGAGAATCCGCTGCACGGCATGCCGATTTCATTCCGTACAATAAAGAGTGCAGTAACGGACGCATATTTACGGCCTTTGCAGAGATGCCGGAATCTTTCCCCTATCGGTACATTATGCTTACGATGGACCGTCAGAACTTTCCCGGAATGCCGAAGCCGAACTGGACATACGGCGGAATGTACCTCTATGGGGCCAATCCGTCGTCTGTCGGCGGAAAAGATGCGCTGAGGGACAATAACCGTAAGTAGCTTTGATAAAATCTTAAACTCAAGAAAGAGGTGTGTTATGAAGAAAAAGCAAAAAACAGTCGCTGGTAAGATTGTTCTTGCTGGGTTGCTTGCTTTTGCCAGCGTGTGCCGGGCGGAGATGTATTATTTAGATAAGACTTTGGATCCTAAGAATTTTGTATGGGGTTTGGTTTCCAATGAGGTATGGGAGACATCGAGCGGTGTTGAGTGTAGTGAAATCACGTCATCTGATGTCTATTTTTGCATCGGTAAAACTGTGCAGTTCCAAATTGATAAAGATAAAGGTGGAACCTTTCAGGGCGGTTCGTTGGTGATAGGTTCTGGCGATAGTGCCGGAGCAGGATTGATTGCGCAGAAGAAAGGTGCTGCTCTGGATTTTCCTGATCATGACTCTGTCGAATGCGGAGGTCTTGTACTTAAGAACGGTATGCTTGGTACTCGTGATATAGGATCAACGGGGGGAACAAAAGACACCTTGAAAGGGAAGATAACGTTGGAAGCAACATCCGATATGCCGTTCATGATTGTGGATACCCGTAGTAGTCGTAACATTGAGATCTATGCGGATTTCCATGGTGCAGTTGGTTCTGCAATTGAATTTGGATCCGTGTTTCAACGTGATGTAGATGGATTAGACGATAAGTACAAAGAAACCGCAGCGAATAAAACACTTGTTTTGACGGGTACATTCAATAATTTTTTTGGCACACTTGCTGTTACGAATAAACTCCAGACGGCATCAATAAGCACTCTTGGCGCACTCAATTCTTATGGTTCAAGATTGAAACTGGATACAGATTCCGTCTTTTCCGGAAAAATAGTGGTGAATAGCGGAAGCGTACTTGAATGTACAACAGCCGGTAAGGTGTACCAGGTTGGAGGGCTTGAATTGCGTCCTGGTTCCGTGCTTCTCCTGAACGGAAGTACAGGGCTGGATTCAAGGAATGTGCCCTCGTCCACCAGCTGCGCGTCCTTGCGGGTCTCCGGCGAATGTCGGGCTGCCGGGCCGATCATGGTCGCACTGCCGGAATGCACCGCTCTGCCTGACGGCAAGACAAACAGGATTGAAATA
>JAZOWR010000248.1:0-1616 GCA_045659345.1 Ructibacterium sp. | reverse complement strand
TATTTTTCAAAAATCGAAAGTCAAAATCTCCATTCTCAATTACATCGTAAAAACGAGTTCTGTCGATGAGGCCTGCTTCTTCCAGTTTATCCGCTATCTGCCTGAGCTCATACCCTTCCGGTATGGTCAGCGTCACAGTCTGGGACTTTGGTGTTTGGGTCAAGATGTCAAATAGCTCTTGATATCCGGCGTTTTTTTGAACCGAAAAAGTCCCCGGGTGATACTTGCCGTCATGTCCCCCCAACTTTGAGAAAACACGAAACCAAAAAGGCTTTTTAATCACACCTGAAGTCTCCAGCATTTCAGCTATTTGGACTGTACCGCTACCTTTAGCAATGGTTACCTCACACTCTTCCCCTTTGCCACCGCAATAGTCTGAAAGAACAGAAATGCCATAAAAGAAAAGCAGAGCACAAAAAAGAATCAAAATAGCGATGCCCAGCTTTTTTTGTTTCCTTGTCATTTGCATAAAACCCACCAATCCAAAGTCAAAGTTTTAAATTCGGCACTGCATTTAAGGTGCTGTCTGCAAAAATTTGTTTCTCATATAAATGAAAACCTGCACAACCTATCATTGCTGCATTATCAGTACATAAAACCAAGGGAGGATAGTATAACGTAAATCCTTCTTTTTGTGCCGCAGCATCAAAACTTCTGCGCAGAGCACCATTCGCACTTACGCCGCCTGCCAAGGTAACCACACGGCAACCCTTTGCCTTTGCCGCTTGCATGGTATGTTCCGTTAACGCTTCCACCACAGCGCGTTGGAAGGATGCCGCAAGGTCAGCTTTGTTAATGTCTGCTCCTCGTTGTTCCTCCCTGTGAATGTAGTTAATCACCGCTGTTTTCACACCGCTGAAGCTGAAATCATATGAGCCTTCACCAAAGGTAACACGTGGAAAGGCAATGGCTTCGCTGTTTCCCTCTTCGGCCAGTTTCTCAAGTTTCGGCCCGCCAGGATAACCAAGCCCCAACACACGCGCAATTTTATCAAAAGCCTCTCCTGCCGCATCATCACGGGTTCTGCCCAAAATTTCAAACTCGGTATAGTCTTTCACATACACAATATGACTATGCCCACCGGATGCCACCAGACAAACAAAAGGTGGCTCAAGTTCAGGGTGAGCAATGTAGTTTGCTGCAATGTGTCCATGAATATGATTGACACCAATCAGGGGCAAATTGCGAGCCGAAGCAATGGCTTTTGCCGCTGAAACACCGGTGAGTAGCGCACCTACAAGACCGGGGCCATATGTCACCGCAATAGCGCACAAATCGCAGAAACCGCACCCTGCCTCAGATAGTGCCTTATCAATCACACCCGGCAGATTGAGCACATGATTGCGGGAAGCAATCTCCGGCACAACGCCGCCATAGCGCTCATGAATGGGAATCTGAGATGATATAACGTTGGATAAAACCGTTCTGCCGTCAGAAAGAACCGCAGCCGCTGTTTCATCACAAGACGATTCAATTGCTAATAATAATTGACTCAATTGTTTTCCTCTCCTTTTGCCTGTTTGCCGCTTATATCCAGCGTCATTAGCAAGGCATCCTCTTTGCCCTCGTAATAGTTCCGCCTGAGACCAACCTGATAAAACCCAAAACTTTTATAT
>JAZOWR010000247.1:0-4248 GCA_045659345.1 Ructibacterium sp. | reverse complement strand
AGTCCTTTATATGCTGTGGCGTGATGAAGTTGTTAAGCTCAACAACGCAGTCAACGATGGCGAAGAATACGCAAGGCTTATAAATCCCTATAAGTCTTGTGAAGTGCTTTACATAGATGACTTGTTCAGGACTGGCATTGGCAGAGATGGCACGAAGCAGCGGCCTACAGGTGCGGATGTAAACAGAGCTTTTGAGATTCTTAATTATCGTTATAACAATCCTAATCTACTTACAATCATATCAAGCGAATGCACTGTTGATGACATAATCGACATTGACGAGGCGACAGGCGGCAGGATTTTTGAGAGAGCAAAGGCGTTCAGCTTGAATCCAGACAGAAGCAAGAACTATAGGCTGAAAGGGGTGACGGAACTATGAATCAGTGTTGCAAAGACTGCCAAGAGCGTTACCCGGCTTGCTGGGGATCATGCTCTAAGTACCTTGAAGCAAAGGCAGAACATGAGAAGCTGAAAAAGATGCGCCATGATGAAAAAGTTATCACCAGTGTGCAGTATCATGCTCATAGGATGTATATAGAGCAGAAAGCAAGAAGGGAGAAACAGAAAGGCTTATGAGTGATCTGATAGATAGGACAGAGCTTAGACGAATTCTGAGGGACAATGGCTTGTATTCTACGGCCGTAAGACAGGTTGTCGAAGCTGCCCCTGCTGTAGAAGATGAAGCTACACGGCTTATAAAAGAAATGCAAGCAGACCTGTTGAGCGTGGCAAGGCTTAATGACACAATGCGTCAGACAATTGCTCTGCTGATTAAGGAAAATCAGCATTTGAAAATGGAACTTGATAGAAAGGGGTAATGACATGGCAATTTTTGTTTTCTTTATGAACCTTCTTACGGCGGCATTCATAGTTACATTTATTACTGAAATATCTTCGCTGTTGATCGGTAGCCTTGGACTTGCCTTGGAATATCGGGAAAGGGGGAAAGGCAATGGAACTTAAACCTTGTCCGTTTTGTGGTGATGATCCGCATTTAGATAGAATGGACATTTTTTGTGATTGTGGTGCAAAAATGGAAATCCCACTTTATGTGTATGGGGCTGGCGATTGTAACGGATTCCCGCGCTATGAAGAAGCACGAACTTTAATGATAGAAGCATGGAACAGGAGAGTGGACAATGGCAGATCTGATAGATAGAAAAGCTCTAATGAGAGCGGATCGAGAAAGCTTCGTTTCGATTTATGAGTTGATTAAGGAAGCCCCGGCTGTTGATGCTGTGGAAGTGGTTAGGTGCAAGGACTGCGACCACGGGCACGGAACTTCTCGAGAGGGGATTGTATATTGCTGTTACCACGGGAAAATGATTCAAATGAAATCATCTGACTTTTGCAGCTACGGAGAAAGGAGAACAGATGCGACTGATTGATGCTGATGTATTATCTGGACTTTTGAGAGAGCAGAAAATAAAACAAACTGGTGTCCGTTCCGAGGGCTTCAACAGTGCCTTAAACATTGCAATTTCAATCGCAAGAAACCCGGATGCTTGCCCCACCGTAGATGCCGAGCCTGTGAAGCGTGGGCGGTGGATAGGAACGGCTGATGGTTACGCAGATGGCGAACTGGTCTATGATATATGGGAGTGTAGCGAGTGCGGTTACGATGCTGACGGAGCGGACGAAAAGCCGTGTTGGAACTACTGCCCCAACTGCGGTGCAAAGATGGACGGAGAAAGGAAAGAAACATGATTGAAACAACTGCTGCTGAATTGGTTTTCACACATGTTGCAGTATTGATATGGGGAATCGCTCTTGGAAGTGGGGTGTGGAAATGAGAGAAATATTATTCCGTGGCAAGCGGCTTGATAACGGCGAGTGGGTCGAGGGGAATCTTATTACAGGCACTGACTGGCTCGACAAAAATGAGATTGTTGCTATTGTGCCTTTGGATAATACCTTTTACCCCCATTGTGAAATATCAGAATGGCACGAGGTAGACCCCGCCACTGTCGGACAGTACACCGGGCTGACCGATAAGAAAGGCAAGAAGATTTTCGAGGGGGATATACTTGCGGGAGACTCTTGTGTTGGCGGCAGATACCTTTGTGGCTATGTGGAGTACGGCGACTTTAACTGTAGCTGTTGTGATGGTGTATATGGATGGTATTTGACCGATGGAGATATTCGCAGCCTGCAAGACCCAGTTGCACTTACTGTTGTGGGAAACAAATGGGATGTCGTGGAACTGTTGGAGGTAGACGATGAGAGAGAAGCTTATTGAGCTGCTTAAAAAAGCAGGCATAGACTTTTGGGCTGGAGATATTGCCGACTATCTCATATCCCACGGCGTAACATTTGCCGATGTTCCCGACAATAATGTCGGGAAGTGGATTCCTGTTAGCGTGAGATTGCCGAAGAATGGTGAAATTGTGCTTGGCAACACAAGATATGGCATGGAAGTTTTGCAATGGGATAGAATCGCTAATGTGTGGCTTGGATTATCAGACGCACATGCAAAACAGTATGTCACCCACTGGATGCCGATGCCCGAGCCGCCAAAGGAGGGTGAGTGATGGATAGATGTAATGTATGTAACATCCATGAAGCTGGCTTTGGAGAAGTGAGCTACTATCCCTTGGGTTGGATAGTGGCTATCAGAAAGTCCCCCTTGAAACAGGGCAAATGCGCTTTGGTGGTCAGCTTGTAGAAGTTGTGCGGTGTAAAGAATGCACACGGTTTAGCCCATGTGAGGAAATAGAGGGCGTGTCTTGGACAGGCTGGTGCAATTATGGTGAGTTCCACACAGATGAAGATGATTTTTGTAGTCGTGGAGAAAGGAAAGAAACATGAGAAAAATATTATTCCGCGGCAAGCGGCTTTATAACGGCGAGTGGGTAGAGGGCTGTTATGTCCACTTACACGATTTCTACAAGGAGAAAGAAAGCCACAGAATATATTCGGGAAATACGGAAACGGACTGCGGCAATTTTTACCCTGAATGGTATGAAGTAGACCCTGCCACTGTCGGACAGTACACAGGCTTGACCGATAAGAACGGCAAGAAGATATTCGAGGGGGATATAGTTCTATACCGTTTTAATGAAACGTGGTCAACGGGGGAAGTGGAATCCGTTAGGTGGGAACCTTCTTCTTGTGGGTTTGAGCCGTTTTCTGACAGTGCCGAAAACTGTCAACATTGCGGCGGTGGCCTGGAGCCCACTAAATGCGAAGTGATAGGAAACATATATGACGATGCTTGGATGCTTACTACTGACCCATCAACTCTGCGCCTTACTCTGGGGGTAGATACATGAGAGATAAACTTATTGAGCTGATAAGAGCAGGGCAAGAAAAATTCTTTTTGCTTGAGTTTGAAGCGAAAGCCCTTGCCGACCATCTCATAGCAAACGGCGTTGGCTTTATCCCCTATGCGCCTGTAGTCAAGATATATAAGACTTGGCTTGAGCGTTACGATGGTGCCCTCGCACTTCGCGTTGACTTCAAGATAGACAATGAAATATATCACGCCAGATTGGGAATCGCAAATGAGGACTTAAGCAAATTCGGTTATGTTCAGATGCCTGCCGATGTTCCCGACAATAATGTCGGAAAGTGGATTCCTGTGGGTGAGAGATTGCCGACAGAGGAATTTGAAAAGCTTCATAAAGAAACAGGGCGAAAGGTTTATCCTTGCTTTGTGTATCGGCGGTCTTTTCATTTCAGAAAAACTTATTTTATGACATACGCAAATTTTGATGGCGTTCGGTTTACAGACCCAGACACGGGCTCTGTGATTGGGAGTTTAGTCACCCACTGGATGCCACTGCCTGAGCCGCCAAAGGTTGGTGAAGCATGATTAAAGGTGGAGCACTCAAACCAAGGAAGCCCGGCAAGCGTCCGCAGGGTGATCTTGCGCGGATACTTCTGAGCATTTACCCAAAGGAGACGGCGGAAGAACTGTTCAACGAGCTATGCGGAAAAGACAAAAAGGAGCGTATCCATGACACTGATTGAAAAAATTCTAACCGTGTTTTTCGCTGTATCTTTTCTGGCGGCACTGATTATTGAATGGAAAGGGTGATGCCGATGAATGAACTTGATAAATACAAAGCTATAGAAGCAATCGTTGATGCATTTTATCAAACTTGCCCCAGCTCTGATGCAAGTAATGCGGCTCTTGGTGTAGTGATTGCAATAACAGCGGTGATAAAGCAGACAGAAGGTGATGCTGATGGTTGAACCAAAAGAATTCTTAGAACAGGTCAAACATTATGACACACACATAAACAT
>JAZOWR010000246.1:0-2142 GCA_045659345.1 Ructibacterium sp. | reverse complement strand
CTGTGATTTCCATTCGGTCGGTACCGTCCAGTTTTACTATTCTCAAGTCCTTCAGTAACTTAGAAAGATTCATCTGCTATCCCTTCTTCCTGCTCTTATTCCAATGCACCCTGATATTTGAAATTGACAGTTACTACCGTTCCCGGTTCTACTATTGTCCCCGCCTCAGGTGACTGAGAAGAACACACTGCACCGCCAAGACCCGGAACACCACGGATTCTGGCATTGAGGCCTTCACCAATTAGCATAGCCGAGGCAGAAGATGCACTCTCACCTATGACATTGGGAACTGTGACCGTCCTCTCTGCCCT
Organism: Ructibacterium sp.; assembly: GCA_045659345.1. Taxonomy (GTDB): domain Bacteria; phylum Bacillota; class Clostridia; order Monoglobales; family Monoglobaceae; genus Ructibacterium. The sequence goes on along the minus strand of JAZOWR010000246.1, from coordinate 1,831 downwards.
GGTTCCATTTAGATATGCTACCACGGTAGATCCCGCCCCAAGACGGGTATACGCTTTGGGAATCTGGTCAGTCACGGTATCTCCCGAACCCTTGTAACGAATCTTAAAGCCGGCTTCTTTTAACATAGCCGCCGCCTCGTCCTTGCTCTTGCCGGATAGATCAGGAATCTCCAAATCTACATAGTCTTTTTCCTCTTCATTGTATCTGGGTTCTACCTCCAGATAATGCAGGGTTTCTTCCATGATGTGCTTGACCACCGGTGCTGCAATGGTACCGCCGTAGTAAGGCATCCCGATTGCCGGCTGGTCCAGAATGACAAGACAGGCAATTTGCGGGTCATCTGCCGGCGCAAAGGAGAGAAACGATGCAACATATTTTGCGTTACCACGAGGAACCTTCTCGGAGGTTCCTGTCTTGCCGGCAATCCGGTAGCCGGCAATATATGCATTCTTTCCGCCGCCCTTGGAAACAACCGACTCCAAAATCCCACGCATGGTTTTACTGGTTTCTTCTGATATCACCTGGCGTACTACTTGAGGTCTGTTTTTCTCTATCACCGTATTATTAGAATCAATAATCTCTTTAATCAAATGGGGCTTATAGAGCTTACCGCCATTGGCAACTGCACTGATTGCGGTAATCATCTGCAGCGGTGTCACCGTAATCGACTGTCCAAAGGAGGAAACCGCCAAGTCAAGTTCAGTAAACTGGTCTAGTGAAAATCCAATACCTGCAGTCTCACCGGGAAGTTCAATCCCTGTTTTTTCAAAAAACCCAAAGGCTTTGGCGCCGGTCAAAAACTTTTCCTTTCCGATTTTAGCTCCAATCTGAATAAATCCAGGGTTACAGGAGTTTTGTACCGCCTCGGCAAAGGTTTGCGTTCCGTGACCGTTACGATTGGCACAGTTAATGCTTCGGTCAAGCACTCGATAGGAACCTGAACAAGAAAATTTGTCTGCTTCCAGGTTAACAGACCCAGTTTCCACCGCAACGGATGCCACCATGGCTTTAAAAGTTGAACCCGGCTCGTAAGAATCCACCACCGCCTTGTTTCGGCGAACCGTCTGGATCACCTCTGTCAAACGCTGATTGTATTCTGCACCATTTAGTTCTTTCAGTTCCTTGTCAATCTCCTTATATCTTTCCCGAATCGGGTCGGTAATCGCAAAGGGCTGGTTTAGGTCATAGTCCGGTTTGGAACTCATTGCCAGAATCTCGCCGGTATTGACATCCATTACAATAGCTGCAGCGCCCATCTCCAGTTTATTCGCAACTCTGGCATTTTCCAGATGTTTTTCTACATATCCCTGAATTACCTCGTCAATGGTCAGGACCACACTGTTGCCATCCTGTGCCTCAATATAACTCTCGTATTTAGAGCCGACCTCCATCCCGGTTGCCTGTTGGGTGGTAATAACCCGACCGGGTACACCACTGAGAGTATCATCATAGATGCTTTCAATTCCCTCAAGTCCCTGATTGTCATCGCCAACAAACCCAACAACATGGGATGCCAGATTGTTATAGGGATAAAACCGCTTTACATCCTCCACAAAGTTAATTCCCCGAAGCTTATTTTCTTCAATATAACTTCTAAGGTCATCTGCAATATCTTTTTCCACCTTTTTTTTGAGGTATTCAAAGCTACTCTCCTTGTTGATTTTGTTTTCCACAGTCTGCGCATCTGCACCAAGAATATCAGCAATCCGGCCGGCAACAGCGCTTACCGTCATTCGATTTGTCTCGATACTGCTGCGCAAATCTGCCGGTGTAATACTAATGGTTTCCACCGAGGTATTGCTTGCCAGCGCCTTATAATTACGGTCATAG
>JAZOWR010000245.1:0-4692 GCA_045659345.1 Ructibacterium sp. | reverse complement strand
AGTTGGAGAGATATTTTGTCTTCCTAAGACCGCTTGGCCTCCGACTTGGCCCGGATGGCCGCATTGCATGCTTTGTGCATGAGGAATACCGAAGCTGGGCATCGGGCTCGCCGGAAAATGACTATGCTGCCATTACCATTGAGGTGGCAAACAGCGGCGGCGGCCCTGATTGGCCCATCAGCGCAGCGGCCTACAAGAGCCTCATCGAACTCTGCGCCGATATCTGCGTGCGCCACGGTTTTACGCTGAATTTCACCGGCGACGCCAGCGGCAGCCTTACCATGCACCGCTACTTTGCCAACACCCTGTGCCCTGGCCCCTACCTGGCTAACCTGTTCCCCGTCATTGCGGATGAAGTAAATGCCCGGGTGGCCGGAGCAGCTGCTCCCGGTAGGGAGCCTCAGAAGAGACCCGAAAACAATAACCAGCCTAAGGAGGGCTACACCATGAATATGCGCATCATGCAGCAGGGCGACAGCGGCGAGGATGTCCGTGCCCTGCAGATCCTGCTGAAAGGCAATGGCTACGACCTGGGCACCTATGGCCCCAAGGGCGACGGCGTAGACAGACAGTACGGCCCTGCAACTGCCAAGGCCGTCCGAAAACTCCAGGAGGACAGAGATCTTGACATCGACGAGGTCGCCGGCCCCCAGGTCATGGGCAGCCTGCTTGGCCTGTAAAGGGGATGTGCTATGAATGATAACATCTTAATTCCCGGCGCCACCTCCACCGACAGCTTCAAACTACCGGTGGATGCGTCCATTATCCAGTCCCTAAAGATCGATTATAGCCAGGAGGGGGCATTGCGCTTTTCTAAGACGAAGGAGGATTGCTCTCTTGAGGGCACCTCCGGCACTGTGGAGCTGACCCAGGAAGATACGCTGAAATTTGCGGATGGACGGTCCGCCCAGGTTCAGATCGTCCTGGTCACCATGGGCGGCGAGGTGATCCCCAGCAAGCCCATTTCCTTCTCCGTGGGAACTCGCCTCAATCGTGAGGTGCTGTGATGAAATATGATTTTCAATACCAGTCCGGCGCCCGCTCCTTTGAAGCTGACTTCGGTCGGGTGACCAACGCCACAGACGGTGGTTTTGAGCGTGGCTATGCCGCCGGCTACACAGAAGGCGAGACCACCGGTTACACAAAGGGCCAAGCGGAAGGCTATGAGGTAGGCCACGCCCAAGGCTACACCGAAGGAGAACAGACGGCCAAAGCCGCCGCAGAAGCCCACAACGCAGAAATCCTCGCCGATTGCAACTCTGTATTGCCGACCAAGGGAGCATCCACAGCAGAAACCTTGGAGCAAGTACCGAAGAGGATTGATGAGATTCAATCCTATGCCGAGGGCTACGATGTAGGTGTCGAGGATGGTAAGCAACAAGCAATCGAAAATTTGCCGACACCATATCTCAAGATAGACCCATCGTGGAAGAGTTTGGCTTTCTTTTGTGCTTATGACCGAGGCTCGTTATTGCGGAGCATGAAATATAGTGACACCGCAAATGTGACTAATTTTCAATCTTTTTGTGCGAACTGGAGCGTAACAGATACAACCGTTATCCCAAGCCTTGATTATAGTAACGCCACTACTATACAAGGTATATTTCAATGGGATTGGCAGATTGTGGAAATTGGCGAAATGAACATTCCAAAAGTGACAAACACAACGGGCGCATTTACCGCTTGTGAGGCATTGACCACCATTTCCTTTGTGCCTGGCTGTATTCATGTTAGCATTGGTTTTCAATATAGCGACAAGCTGTCCGATGCTTCCATCCAATCCATCATTGACGGCTTGGCAGACTTGACAGGGGCAACGGCACAGACCTTGACCTTCCACGCAACTGTGGGAGCGAAGCTGACCGAAGCGCAGAAAGCAACCATCACCGCAAAGAACTGGACACTTGTCTATTAAGGGGGAATCGAGATGCAGAAGATTATCGAAAACGGCACAACTATTTTGCTTGCCGATGATGGCATGATGCTGACGGACGATTCCTCTTTCGGCACTACTGTCCGTCTTGGCAAGGGTGACGATGGCTCTAAGTGGTATGAAATTACCGCAGAAGAGGCCGAGGAGCGGATGAATCGAGAGCCTACAGAGGACGAGGCAACAGAGGTGGACTACCAAAATGCTCTGCGTGAAATGGGGGTCAAAGTATGAAAAAGCAAGAACTCCAAAAAGCTGTTGTGAATGCCAAGACCGAGACTAAGAACGCATTGCAGACGGTATATAACTCTCTCAACCAAGGCCAGCAGAAGAAGATTCTCAAAAACGAGGAAGTCAAGGCTCTGTTCGACCTTTATGGTGTGGATTATTAAGGTGAAATCAACATTGAAGACAATAAGTAAAAAGCAATGTAAATCTTTGTGCAAAAGGAGAAACAAAAATGGAAAACGGTTTGATGAATTTTAAAGGAGCTGTGGCAGCTTTTTTCACGGTAGTCAGTGCCTTCCTTGGTTGGCAGGGTGTGATGATCGCTGTGTGGGTGATCGCTATGATTTTGGACTACATTTCTGGAAGCGCAGCTGCCATGAAGAGCGGCCAGTGGTGCAGCGAGAAGGCCAGAGAAGGTGTATGGCACAAAGGCGGCATGATACTTGTGGTGCTGGTTGCGGGTGTGGCGGACCTGGTTATGGGTGTTATTTGCGCACACCTGCCCTTAAATATGACATGGCCGGTGCTGATACTGCCGGTAGTGCTGGCATGGTACATACTGACAGAGTTGGGAAGCATCCTGGAAAATGCTGTTAAGATAGGCGCACCTATCCCTGCATGGCTTATTAAGCTGCTGAAGGTTGGTATCAATGTGATCGATCGTAAGGGTGAAGAATTGATAGCAGAAGATGCAGAATCCCAAACGGTTGGTGATGAATTGAAAAATATCGAAATAGAATAAAAATTAAAGCCCCGCCAAGATGTAAAAATCCTGGCGGGGCTTTAATTTTTTACTATGCCAAAACTTGACATCAATTTTGACATCATTTAATATATAATTCTTGATTGTTTTTGACACTTTTTAAGATGGGCAATTTTGATAATAGAAAAGAAAAAACCTCGAAAAGCCTTGAAAATGCAGGTTTTTCGAGGTTTTTAACTTGGTACGGCAAAAGGGACTCGAACCCCCGACCTACTGATTCGTAGTCAGTAAATAAGCGAGTAATACCAATGGGAAAACGAATCGTGACATCAAAAGCGACATCATATAGCTGTTTTAGAGTATTCTTTCAGCTTTTCGATAGATGCGGTTTTCTTCCGGGAGCGCAGGTGCGTGTAGATCGCCATAGTGGTTTCGATGTCAGCGTGGCCGAGCAGCGTCTTAGCGGTGTAGACATCCACATCCGCTTCAAAGAGCATTGTTGCGTAGCCGTGCCGCAGATCATGGGCTGTCAGCGTTGGCTTGTAATTGTGAACCACATATACTTTTCCTTGCTTGCTGACACGGGTTTCGGGCTCGTCGGTTACAAAGCCCATCTCTTTGCAGTAGTGCAGCCATCTTCGGTCATAGGTGCTCTGCGGCATGGGCTTGGATGGATCCGTGCCATAGAACACATAGTCGCTATCTTTTGCACCCTGCGGCCGCTCCAGTAATTCGGAGAGAGCAGGAAGCAAGGGGACCACTCTGTAGCCTTGTGCTGTCTTTGGGGGTGCGATCTTGGCGGTGCCGGTCCTGTGGGAGACGGTTTCGCTGCAGCAGATCGTACCCTTTGAAAAATCAATGTCTCGCCATTGCGTGGCCAATGCCTCTCCACGGCGAAAGCCTGTGCATATAAGGAAGAACGCAAACATGCCGAAGTAAGCACTCTCTGCATTTGTTCGAATGCTTTTGACGATCTCATCCTCCGGAGCTTCACGCTGCTTTGCTTTGGGAAGCCCATCCGGCAGCTTAACATTTAGCACGGGGTTGTACCGTATTTCTTTTCCATAGACTTTATCCATGATCGCATACTGGAAGATCTGCTTATATACGACCTTTTGCTTTTTGATGGTGCTGGCGGATAAGCCCTGTGCTTTTAGAATCTGAAGGTGGGTGGCAATCTCGTGCGGCTCGATTTCAACGGCCGCTCGATCACCAAAACGCTCCACGGCTCGGTTAAATGGAGAATCGTAGCATGATTTTGTGCCGTCACGAATCTTCTCCCAGGCGTCATTTTGCCAAGCGTTTGCGATCTCCTCAAAGGTGGCGGCCTTCTGCGCTTGCGGATCCTGCGCTTCCAAAAGCTTATTGTAGAGCCTTTGCGGATCCCGGTCGTATAAATAATGCCGCCCGGAGCTGTCGGTATAGCTGCCTTGATATCGCCCATCCTTGCGGAGGGTGAACATATCGGCGTAATTGATCTTTTTTGCCATAACGGGACCTTTCTATATTAGCTGAGCATTTGAAGCTTGATAGATGGCCATTCTCTAGGGTCGATGTAAACCTCGCGAGGAGTGTTCTTGTAATTGGGACCAATCATGCCGGCCTGCTCCATGTCATAAAGTATTTGCACGGATTCCGCTTTGCTGATCTTGAATATTTTGCTGATAACGGTAGGGCTGACGATGCAGCGCTTGATAACAAAATCCGCAACCGGGAAAAATAAAGGGTTTTGTGTGGCGGCGTTGCTGGAGTGAGGCATATACATTGAAATCGAATTATAAAGAAAATCCCTGTCCCAGAGCAAAACGCCGGTTGCCTCGGCTGCTTGCTT
>JAZOWR010000244.1:0-1873 GCA_045659345.1 Ructibacterium sp. | reverse complement strand
GGAGCGGGAGATTGAAACATACAGCAAGTATTTCTTTGACAATATAAAGCTGGTAAAAGAAAAGGTTGCCTTGATTTGCGATGCGATAGAAAAGCGGAGGAATGACGCATGATTTTTTGCATTTCCTTTTTAAGGGCATTGGCTGCCATCATTATAACCAACGCACATTATCAGGATATTTACCCCTTGGAGATTATTGCAAACGGTGGATTGCTCGGCGATGTCATCTTCTTTGCGGTTTCCGGTTTTTGCCTTTATCAAACCAAAATGAAATTTGGTGAATGGTATTTAAAACGCATTATCAGGGTATACCCGGCTGTAATTATTATTTCAGTTATGTATATGTTGCTGGACTTTTATGCGTTTCCAACCAGTTTAAGCGGCTTTGTTCGGTGGTTTCTGTATCCTACGGAATACCATTTTGTGGCATCCATTGTAATTTTGTATATACCATACTATTTTGTGGTTTCCCATGAAAAACTGCGAAGCAAGATTCCACACATAATGCTTGCGGTATTTGTTATATACGCATTGTTATATCTCTTTGTCTATGATAAAACCTATTACCACATTGATACGGTCAGAGAACCGATGATTCGTTTCTTGTTTTTTGAGGCAATGCTTCTGGGAGCGTATTTCCGCAGACATTATGACCGTTATTGCGATACAGCAAAAGCATGGCATTGGATATGCTTTGTGATATTGTTTGTTCTGTATTTTGCATCTAAAATGCTATTTGTCAAGATTCCGTCACTGAGTAGTCTGCAGATACTCAATCAGCTGATATTGGTAGCACTTTTGTATACAGTGATGTGCTGTATCGTTGGTATTAATGGTAAACTGGAAAAACTTCCTGAGAGAATAAAAAAGATGGTATATTATCTTGCGGAAATTACGCTGGAAATTTATGTGGTGCAATATGCAATTATTCCCAGGCTCGCAAAGGTTGGTGCTTTCCCTGTTAACTGGTTGTTGGTTACAATAACGATTTTAGCGGCAGCATCTATACTTCATAGGGTAGTAAAAATAGTAAACAAGCAAACCGATAAATTATTGGAAAAGAAATTATGAAACTATTACTTACAGGTGCGTATCCTTATACGCAAGAAGAAATACATTCAATAGAAAAACTGGGTCATACCGCAGTGTTTTTGCAACAAGAAAGCGACCCGATTGCAGATCCGGAAACCTTTGAAGGTGTGATATGCAACGGGTTGTTTCTGTATCATCCCATTGAAAAATTCTCCTCGCTTAAATACATCCAATTGACCAGTGCGGGCTTTGACAGAGTGCCGATGGATTATGTTAAGGAACATGAGATGGAGATTCATAACGCCGGCGGGGTTTATAGCATTCCCATGGCAGAGTTTGCCCTTAGCGGAGTTTTGGCACTTTATAAACAAAGTCGTTTCTTTTGGCAGAATCAAAAGGAACATCGATGGGAAAAGCATCGGGGACTTTTGGAGCTTTGCGGAAAGACGGTCTTGGTTGTCGGGTGCGGCAGTGTAGGGACTGAGTGTGCCAAACGCTTCTCTGCCTTTGGATGCAAAGTTATTGGTGCAGATTTGTTTCCTACTCCAAAAGAGCAATATCAAAAGATATATCCCATACAAAATCTGGATGAGCTGTTATCCCAAAGTGATGTGGTTGTTTTGACGCTACCTTTGACGGAAAAGACCGTACATCTGTTTGACAGCGAACGATTTTCTAAGATGAAGGACGGTGCTGTTCTTGTTAACATTGCACGGGGCAAAATTGTGGACACCGATGCGTTAATAGACGCTTTAAGCACCAACCTCTCAGGTGCGGTGTTAGATGTGTTTGAAGAAGAGCCGTTGGAAGAAAATAGTCCGCTCTGGGCGATGGATAATGT
>JAZOWR010000243.1:0-1955 GCA_045659345.1 Ructibacterium sp. | reverse complement strand
GCATAAACTGGCAATAAAAGGAGAGATGACTATGAAAATATGGATTATCAGCAAAAAAACAGGAATTATCTGCGTGGTACTTTTCATGATGCTTTTGGTGTGTGTAACGATTGGGCGAAATAGCGCAGTAAGCGTCGCGAAAACAGAACGGGATCTACCGATTTATTGCGTTGATAAGGGAGAAGAGAAAATAATTTCTATCAGTTTTGACGCTGCTTGGGGAGCTGAAGATACCATGCAGTTAATCGAGATTTTGGATAAGTATCAGGTTAAGGCAACCTTTTTTGTGGTTGGTAGCTGGGTGGATGAGTTCCCTGATGCTGTGAAAGCGCTTTCTGACGCAGGACATGAAATCATGAATCATTCCAACACCCATCCGCATATGACTCAAATCTCCAAAGAAAAAATGAAAGAGGAGTTGGAAAAGTGCAATCAAAAGATTGCTGCAATTACAAATAAAACGCCGGACTTGTTTCGCCCCCCGTATGGTGACTACAATAATGATGTAGTGCAAACCGTAAGAGAATGTGGCTCCTACACGATACAGTGGTCGGTCGACAGTCTTGACTGGAAGGATTTGTCAGCGGCAGAAATTACAAAACGAGTAACAACAAAGGCGCATCCCGGGGCAATCGTGCTTTTCCATAATGCAGCAAAAAACACACCGGAAGCACTTCCAGAAATTCTAGAGAAGCTCCAGGGTGAGGGGTATCAGTTCGTTCCAATCTCTGAATTGATTTATCGGGACAACTACCGAATTGATCAGGCAGGAAAACAATGTTCAACAAGCATGCAGTAGATTGAATGTATTTCTTTTTATGTGATTGTGCACATTATGAGCATGTGATTGGATGTTTATTGCAAAACCATAAAACATAGTTAGATAGATGCTGATGGCTGTTCTGGATCAGTAATCACAAAGGTTTAAGAAACGATACAAAGAGGAGGAAGGGAATGCCCGGGCAAGCAGGAAAAAAGGAAGAAAGAAAAAAAGAACTAAAACAAAATTTTGACAAAGGCAGAAGAGCGACTTCTGTTTTATATTTTGTATTGGTTACCATTGTTTTAGCGGTGCTTGTCCGTCAGTTTTTTGCAAGAAACTATGAAAACTGCTTCACCTGTCTTTTAACCCTGTTACTATTTTTGCTTCCTACCTTTGTGGAGCAAAAATTTAAAATTAATCTGCCAAACACATTAGAGGTTATTATTATTCTTTTCATTTTTTGTGCAGAAATTCTAGGAGAAATATCTGCATTTTATTTGCGTTTTCCTTGGTGGGACGGCATACTCCATGTATTAAACGGTTTTTTGATGGCAGCAATTGGTGTTTCAATGGTTGATATACTCAACCAAAATGATATGTTTACCTTTAAATTGTCACCATTTTTTGTATCCTTGGTTGCGTTTTGCTTTTCCATGACCATCGGTGTCTTATGGGAATTTTTTGAGTTTTTCATGGATTGTTTTGCAAAAACAGATATGCAAAAAGACACCATATTACAGAATATTTCATCCGTGGATTTAAATCTTGTGAAAGAAAATGTTTCTGTCATTGTAGAAGGAATTGATGAAGTAATTCTGCAAGGAAAAAACCTAAGAGTAAACGGCATCCCGGTGCAAGCCTATCCCTTAAAAATGGGGGGATATTTAGATCTTGGAATTATGGATACGATGAAGGATTTATTTGTCAATTTTATTGGAGCGGTTGTTTTTTCGATTTTGGGCTATTTTTATGTCAAGACCCGTGATAAAGGTGATTGGATTAGGCGTTTTATTCCGCGTCTGAAACGAGAAGAAAAAAGGAATCCATGAAATTTATATTAATTTTTTGTAAACTTCTTGCATTTTGTCAAAAGAAGGGTTATAATGAAGTGACAGAATGTGGATTTGCTTCGTTGGTAGTTTTTTGGAGGTGGAGATATGCAGAGCAGACTGTTTCAAAATACTTTGACGCA
>JAZOWR010000242.1:0-1778 GCA_045659345.1 Ructibacterium sp. | reverse complement strand
GAGTATTTCAAAATCGTACCAACAGGGAGCGGAGAGTTCCCTGGGCAGAAGAAGTAATGTCAGGAATTTACCAGGACTTGGTCAGCGGGCCCTATTGGGCGTTTCTGCAAGACGGTCAGATGGCAGATGATAGTGTGCTGCCTGCAGAAACAGAGCTTAGGGACGGAAAAACGCTGAAAATTGACCGGGGAAGCACTCTGGTGCTGAAACAACTGGCAGAGCCTCTTTACACGCCTCAGTGGAGAATCAGTGCGATTAACGGCGTCTCGGTATCCAAGGTACAGCTTGGATATGGTTTGGAACTTTCCCGCGTGACGGTGAAAAACACCGGACAAAAGCCGGAGGAAGCAGAGGAACTACAGATCGTCTGTTGTGCGTATGAAAAGGGTATGCTTGCCGGGATAACGGGACAGACCGTTCCGTTGATTTCCGGCAGAGGAGAATATCAAGTCACGCTTTCGCCCCTCACAGTTCTTCCGGGACAGACATTAAAGATTTTTGTTGAACCATCTTCAAAGAAACCCCAGGCGATGACGCCGAAACTGGAGTTAAGATAAACAATACCCCCAAGGCATTTGAGCCTTGGGGGTATTACGCAAAAAACAACCGGGAATTACCCGGTTGTTTTTTTATATGTCGTAGAACACAATGTCAAAATTTGTACGACAAAACTTATTTGCCGTTTACCAGAGCCTTCAGACCGCTACCTGCTTTGAAAGTAGGAATCTTAGCAGCAGCAATTTTCATTTCTGCGCCGGTCTGGGGGTTTCTGCCGGTTCTAGCAGCTCTTGCTCTTACTTCAAAGCTACCAAAGCCAACCAGTTGTACCTTGTCGCCCTTCTTCAGTGCGCCTTCAACTGCGCCAACGAAAGCAGCCAGAGCAGCCTCTGCGTCTTTCTTAGAAAGGTTCGCTTTTTCTGCCATAGCAGCAACCAATTCTTGTTTGTTCATGATACCTTATCTCCTTTTTAAAAAATAGTAAACATTCATTTACATATGACATTTTACTATAAACACTGGAAAATTTCCAGTTGTTTTTTTCATTTGGTGCAATTTTGTATACTTGCACAATTTTTTTCAAGATGATTTAGTCAAAATGGCGGAAAAATCGCGGTTTTTCGCCATTTTTAGAAGAAAACTTCTCATTTTACCCTTGCTCGTTCATCTTCATTTCCAGAAATTCCTGACGGGAAATCAAGACCTGGCGGGGCTTAGTTCCTTCATAGGGACCAATAATCCGCCGTTCTTCCATTTGGTCTATCAGCCTTGCTGCCCGCTGATAGCCAATTTTAAACCGACGCTGGAACATGGCTACCGATGCCTGCCCGTTGTCTAACACCATTTCCACAGCCTGGATAAACAACTCGTCCTTGACATTGCTATCGCTTCGGTTTGTGCCGTCATCGTTTCCATCTTCTGATTCTTCTGAGCCTGACATAATTCGCTCCTGTTCTTTCTGGATGTTCTCAATGATCTCCTCGTCATAGGATGCCTCGTATTGTTCTTTGATAAAGTGAATCACCCGCTCAATCTCTCCGTCAGATACAAAGTTGCCTTGGATGCGTTGGGGCTTGGTTGCACCGCTGGGGTTATAGAGCATGTCGCCTCTACCCAGCAATTTTTCTGCGCCGGGAGAATCTAGGATGGTGCGGCTGTCGATTTGAGAGGTAACATTAAATGCAATGCGGGATGGGATGTTTGCCTTGATTACACCGGTGATGACATTGACAGTCGGTCGCTGGGTGGCAATAACCAGATACATGCCTGCTGCCCGTGCC
>JAZOWR010000241.1:0-2977 GCA_045659345.1 Ructibacterium sp. | reverse complement strand
TCTCTATTTTTTGCATAGCCAAAATAGCCGTAGCCAAAAAAGCTAAAGCTAAAAAAGTAGAAGAAATAAGATGCCATTGCTTGAATTGAATTCTTCTTACCGTCCATGACCATGTTCCTTTCATAACATAAATTTCTATTATTATAGCACAATTTTTCTAAATTGCAAGTCTTTTTTTATCTTTTATCCATTTTTTATTCTGCTCACAATTGCATCACAGGACTTGGCTGCAATTTCTTATCCCAAAATAAAATTCTTTAATGCAGACAAAAATACTCCTGCAGTACACTCACAGCACCCTCGGCAATCATCTTTTCACCGTATTCATTGAGTCTGCCATGCATGTATTGACAGCTTTGCACCTTAGAACCAAATTCAAGCAACAGCGCCTCTGCATCTTTATAAGGGCAACAGGCATCGGGCACCAGATAGAGATAAAACGCGCCGTCATATTTATACAGTGTGCTTTCGCCCCGAAATGTATCAGAAATTTCTTCGGCAACGGCACAAACTGTCTCAAAATCCCGAAATTTATAAATACCCCTTCCGGAAACGCTAGCACGCAACAGCGTCCTTTTGATTCTTCCCCGATAGTTACAGCCGGAAATCGCTGCATCGAGTTCATCCTGAGAAACAACTCTGGTAATCATCATCCCAAATCCGTCCTCCGGTTCTTCAGCCTTAACCGCCTCAACAAATAACTTCGCTCCATCAACGGAGAAATCCACATTTTTCTCAGCAAGGCGAATTGCTGTCCAAAACATCTCCTGAACCTCAGGTGTATTTTCCGAAATATTTTTAAAGGAGATATTCCACGCTCTTGCTTCGTCGCCGTCAATCATAACCTTGATCTTGTTGTCACTTATTCTTTCAATTTTCAAGCAATTCCCTCCTTTTTCGGACATCTATATCCCCATTATACTAATAAGATTTTGGATTGCAATGCTAAATTAATGGAAAAAACAAATTGTAATTCCTCTGTAAAGATTCCGAAACCCTCCGTAATAAAACCGAAAAGTTCGCAATTAAAATTTCATATATTATCCACTTGTATTTTGCATTGATTTGTGCTATACTATTGCCAGTAAAGAAATCCCTGCTTTGTTTGTGCATAAGGTTACAATGTAAAACCAACACTTTTACTAAGGGGCCTTGTCTCCAAAAACGGCGCACATGCCTCATGCTTTTTAGCATCCAGTGGACTTGTAAAGTTTTTGGGCGTTTCCCCACCTGGTTTCCAGGTTTTTACAAGATCTTTTGCACGGCACGGTGGGGCTTTTCCTTTGTTGTATGTTTTGAAATTTCTTTCGCCGGATTCCCCGTTTTCTGCACTGCAGGAATACGGGGAATCTTTTATCCAAAATTCATTCGAGAAATATTACAAAAATGTTACAAAAACACTTGACAAATTTCCAGAAGTAAGATACCATATATTTATTGTATTATGAGATATGAAATTGTTTGGAGGATGGTTTGTTGCGGGTCATTGCCGGTTTGCGTAAAGGTTTAAAGTTAAAAAGCCCCGAGGGTCTGGACACACGCCCAACCACAGACCGCGTCAAGGAATCCCTCTTTAATCTTATTCAATTTCACTTCCCCACACAGCGCGCGCTTGACCTGTTTGCAGGCAGCGGAGCGTTGGGTCTGGAGGCACTCAGCCGCGGCACTGCCTACTGTGATTTTGTTGATTCCGGTCGGGACGCCGTTACATTGGTAAAGGAAAATCTTTCTGCTGCACGCTTTGAAGGACAAGCCGGGGTACACCAAATGGATGCCCAAAGTTTTCTTTCGCAAGCCTCTGCCCCTTATGATGTGATTTTTTTAGATCCACCCTATAACAAAGGAATGCTTGAACCTGTGATCAAGGTGATTGCTGAACAAAATCTGTTAAAAGACGGCGGCATCCTGGTGGCAGAAACCGAACGGGGCGGCGAACCCGTCCCTGATACTTATTATTCCGTCAAAAAGTCTGTTGCTTACGGCAAGACCGTAATCACTATATTACAAAGGTGAAGACCATGAAAACAGTTGTCTATCCGGGTAGTTTTGACCCTTGTACCAACGGGCATCTGGACATTATCGCCAGAGCCTCCAAGCTTGCTGACCGTGTGGTCGTGGCAGTGTTAAATAACAGCAATAAAACCCCGCTTTTTTCTGCAAGTGAGCGGGTGGAGCTGTTAAAGACAGCAACGGCAGACTTTGATAATGTGGAGATTTGCTCTTTCTCCGGTCTGCTGGTTGACTTTATGAAACAGGTCGGCTCTACTGTGATTGTCAAAGGAATCCGCGCTGTTTCTGATTTCGAGTACGAATTTCAGATGGCACTGACCAACCAAGCGCTTTATCCTGAAATTGAGACATTGTTTATTCCCAGCGGCAAGGATTATATGTTCCTAAGCTCTAGTCTGGTCAAGGAGATTGCCAAATACGGCGGTTCTCTTAACGGTTTGGTTCCTGACCCTTTAATTTCGATTATAAATCAGCGGTGTCACAAGGCATAAGTCTTATTACCGCATTACTATTATATACACATTTTTTTAGGAGGTTTACATTACAATGGATGCATTAGAATTGTTAAATGAGTTGGAAGATATTATAGACAAAGGTGCCTCGGTTCCCTTTTCCGGTCGCTGTATCCTGGAAAGAGACGAGTTGCTTGATGTGCTTCAGGATTTGAAGCTCAAGTTGCCGGAGGATTTAAAACAGGCAAAATGGATCAAGGAAGAGCGTCAGCGGATTTTGCAAGAAGCACAGGCAGAGGCTGATGAGATTATCAAGACGGTAGAAAAGAAAGCCGTTTCCATGGTTGACGAGAACGAGATTACCAAACAGGCAATTGCCCAGGGCAAACAGATTGTTGACCGTGCTACCTACGAAAAGGCACAGATTGTTGACTCTGCGTACAACTATGCAGACAACCTGCTGGAAACTGTTGAGAAGGTTGTTTTAAGCACCATGAAAGAACTGGAGCAATGCG
>JAZOWR010000240.1:0-3340 GCA_045659345.1 Ructibacterium sp. | reverse complement strand
CTCAACCACGCCGCCCAGAGCCTCGCCCAGGTGTTTTTGGTTCATATCATGCTGGTACTGACCGACGCCGATGGCTTTGGGTTCGATTTTTACCAGTTCTGCAAGAGGATCTTGGATTCGGCGGGCAATGGAAACGGCGCTTCTGCGGGTAGCGTCCAATTCCGGAAATTCCTCCGCACCCAGTTTGGAGGCAGAATACACCGATGCCCCTGCCTCGTTGGTGATTAGATAGCGAACCTTGCAGTTGGGGATGGACTTTAACAGCTCGGCAGCAAATATCTCGGTTTCCTTAGAGGCGGTGCCGTTGCCGATGGAGAATAAATCCACATCATATTTTTGAATCAGTGTCTTAAGATAAGCGGTGGCGGATTCTTTTTGTGCCTGCGAATGGGTGATATAGATTACGCCGGTTTCCAGCACCTTGCCGGTGCTGTCCACCACAGCAACCTTGCAGCCGGTTCGATATCCCGGGTCCAGACCGATGACAGTTTTTCCGTGAATCGGGGCCTGCATCAGCAGATTCTTCAGGTTGACCTTAAAGACTGCAATCGCTTGCTCTTGTGCATGCTCGGTCAGTTCGTTGCGTATCTCCCGCTCAATCGAGGGAGAAATCAGGCGATGGTAGGCATCCTCTGCAGCAAGACGAATGTATTCTGATGCGGGAGAGGCGTTTTCCAAAACCTCTTTTTTGTATAAAAAGTTCAAAATCTTCTCGGTATCTGCCTGAATGGATACTGAGAGCATCTTTTCGTTTTCACCACGGTCAATGGCTAAAGTGCGATGGGGCGCAAGCTTGGAGCAGGGTTCGGTAAAGTCATAATACATGCGATAGACGCTGTCCTCCTCGGTTGCCGCTTTGACGGTGACAAGACCTGAGGTGAAGGTGATATCCCGAATCCGTTTGCGGTATTCGGCATTGTCAGAAATTCTTTCTGCAATGATATCCATTGCGCCCTGAAGTGCTTCTTCGGGCGTATTGACCTCCTTTTCGGCGGAGATATAGGGCTGGACAAGAGATGCAACATCACAGGCAGGATCCTGTAACGAAAGCGCATCGGCAAGCGGTTCAAGACCCTTGGCTTTTGCCACAGTAGCACGGGTTTTCCGCTTGGGACGGAACGGGCGGTACAGGTCCTCGATCTCGGTCAGCTTTTCGCAGGCGTCAATGGCTGCCGCAAGTTCCTCGGTCAGGTTGCCCTGTTCGCCAATGATACGCTTGACATCCTCTTTCCGCTCCTGCATGTTGCGAAGATAGATAAGCCTTTCCTCAAAGGTACGAAGAATCTCGTCGTTGAGCTCGCCGGTTGCCTCCTTGCGGTAACGGGCGATAAAGGGAATGGTATTTCCCTCGTCGATCAAAGCAATGGTGTTTTCCACTTGCCATGGTTTTAGATTCAGTTCCTGAGCCAGTTGTTGTGCGATTTCCATGTCAATTCCTCCCTTGTGCCATCGCCTTGAGAGCATTGCTCCGGTGGCTGATGGCGTTTTTTACCTCGGCAGGAACCTCTGCCAAGGATTGTTGATATGCTTCTACATAAAATATGGGGTCGTAACCAAACCCGCCGATACCACGGATTTCGGTGAGGATTCTGCCGTGGCATTCGCCCCTGAAAACCCGGGTTTCTTCTCCCGGAACCGCCACCGCTATCACACAGACAAAGCGAGCTCCCCGCTTCTCTGTGGGGACGCCGTCAAGGGCGGAAAGTAGTTTTTGGATGTTCTCTGCGTCGGTGGCGTTTTCGCCGGCGTATCTTGCGGTATAAACCCCGGGCGCACCGTCGAGATAATCGACACAAAGCCCGCTGTCATCAGCAATACAGGGCTTGCCCGTCGCCTGCATGATGGTTTCGGCCTTTTTGATTGCGTTTGCTTCAAAGGTAGCGCCGTCCTCTACCACCTCAATATCTCCTGCACCGGCATCGGTTTGGGTAATGATTTGATAGCCTTCACCCAAAATCTGCTTGATTTCCTCTGCCTTGTGCGCATTTTTACTTGCCAAAATATATGTTTGCATAAGAGTATCCCCTTTCATCCATCTCTTAAAACTGTACCATGGTCGAAAAGGATTGTCAAGCAAAGAAAAAGAAGACAGGGGACGGAGGATAGGGGAAGGTTCTCCGTCCTCCTTTTTCTTTGCGAGGAGGAGGGAGAACCGTCCCCTATCCTCTTTGGTTTGTGTTAAAGTTGTGCTTGATTCTTGGGGGCGTTATGGTATAATAATAGTATTGCATAGAAATGAGGGATTTTGTATGACAAAAACCGTGAAAATAGCAGATAAAATCATAGGCGGAGGGAATCCGGTTCTGGTTCAGTCTATGACCAATGTTCCCACCCAGGATGCCAAGTCGGCGATTGCGCAGGTCAACGCCTTGCAGGAGGCAGGATGTGACATTGTTCGCCTTGCAGTCCCCGATGAGGCGGCGGCAATTGCCATGGAGGAGATTTTAAACCATACCTCGGTGCCATTGGTGGCAGATATTCATTTTGACTATCGTCTTGCTCTGATGTGTATTGACCGTGGGGTACATAAAATCCGCATCAATCCAGGTAACCTTGGGGGCGAGGACCGTGCCCGTGCCGTTGCAGAGGCGGCAAAGGCTAAGGGGGTTCCGATTCGCATTGGAGTTAATGGGGGATCTTTGGAGCAAGGGCTGTTAGAAAAGTGCGGCGGGGATCTTGCCAAGGCTATGGTAGAAAGTGCCAGAGGGCATGTGGAAATCCTCAACCGTTGCGGGTTTGACGATATTGTGCTCTCTATGAAGTCATCCTCGGTCAAGACCACCATTGACGCATACCGCCTTGCCCATGAGGCATTTGCGTATCCCCTGCATTTAGGGGTGACAGAGGCGGGGACCTACCAAAGCGGAGTGGTGAAGTCGGCAATTGGGATTGGCGCACTTTTGGCTGACGGCATCGGTGATACCATTCGGGTATCCCTGACCGATGACCCGCTGAGAGAAGCAGAGACCGCCCGTCGGATTCTTCGTGCGCTGGATTTGGAGCAGGAGCATATTGAGGTTGTGTCCTGTCCCACCTGCGGACGGACCAAGATTGATTTGATTCCCATTGCCAACGCAGTGACAGAGGCGGTGGAAAACATACCCGTACGGCTAAAGGTAGCGGTGATGGGATGCGTGGTGAACGGACCCGGGGAGGCAAAGGATGCTGATATTGGGATAGCGGGCGGAGACGGCTGTGCTGTCTTGTTTAAAAAAGGCGAAATTATCAGGAAATTGCCTGAGGAGGAGATTCTTCCGGCACTTCTTGCAGAAATCAAGAGGATGACAGAATGAGCGGAGTATTAGAATTATTTGACAAGGTGACGGTGCTGGAAGCTCTT
>JAZOWR010000239.1:0-2619 GCA_045659345.1 Ructibacterium sp. | reverse complement strand
CGGCATACACCTGCTGCGAGGGCACTTACTACTACATCACCAACCTACATGGGGACGTCATTGCCCTTGTAGACGAGTCCGGTAATCTCGCAGCCACCTATACCTATGATGCCTGGGGCAATATTGTCAATACAGGTTATTTGGATTGTATTGCCTCTGCCAACCCCCTGCGGTATCGGGGCTATGTCTACGACACCGAGACGGGATTCTACTACCTCCAATCCCGCTACTATGACCCCGTAAAGGGCAGATTTATTAGTCCGGACTCCTATATATCCACCGGACAAGGTGTCCTCGGGAACAATATGTTTGCGTATTGTTTGAATAATCCAGTATGCAGAAAGGATATCTCGGGAAATTATTCTGTAGAAATTTTTGATTCTGACGGCAATCCCTTGACGGATGATGACAAAAGGATTGACGGCGGAAAAACGAGTGGTGGCGGCGCGAACAGTGGCAGCAGCGGACAACACATCAAGGGTGTACATGGTGTTGGTGGGAAAGGGTGGCGTGGTGACCAAACGTGGAAGCAAAATGTTAAAACTGTCGCAGATGGAGGCGATGTTCGTGGTTTGAACGGAGGAAACCCGACCATCGACGAAGCAAAAGCACTAATTACAGAGGCACGAGGAGTATACCATAATTTTCATCCTGCACATCCAGTTGGCGGCGTTAGTACCCATACATATGATCACATACATTATTTAACGCAAACGGGTAAACGCAGTACAATTGAGGTGCGAGTACATATTTAGGAAGGATTGAAATTCTTTAATGGATAAGAAGAAACTAATTACAAGTATCATGAATGCTTTTTTCAATGGTACGAATCCATCAGCCTTGGCTGAGCAGTGTCCTGCCGGTATGCTATGGGAGGCAATTAAGCGAGAAGATGCCCACTACATTGAAATGCACGATATCTTTGCTCATCTTTTGTTGCATGATGAATTCTTTCTCCTGCCGGAGCCTATTCCTGCGATTCAAAACGGCTTTGACCTAAAATTTACAAGGGTCAAATCTGCAGATCTACTGCTTAATGACA
Source organism: Ructibacterium sp. (assembly GCA_045659345.1). GTDB lineage: Bacteria > Bacillota > Clostridia > Monoglobales > Monoglobaceae > Ructibacterium. Next base: position 1,577 of record JAZOWR010000239.1, on the reverse strand, counting down.
ACACCTTTTGGGATTTAATATGGAAAGAACCAGCATATCTTGTAAGTTGTGATTTCAAATGGATGATTGCGATGACAACCGAAAACACAAGGCATGGTACGCAATTATGCGTCATAGTTCACGCAAGGCAATAATCTAGATCCCCAAAAGAAAGGGGACGGATCTCCGTCTTGACAAAGAATAGCACAGGGGACGGTTCTGTTGTCCCCTCCGAATGAAGAATAATCCTTAATTAAGAACCAGGTGGGAACTGTATTTTGCAGTTCCCGCCATAGGGGAATGTTATTCGTTCCAAAGCCCTTGTCATTCTGAGCGCAAGCGAAGAATCCGCCTCCTTTCAGAGGCATTACGGATTCCGACTCGCCAAGAGCCGGCTTTGCCGGTTGCTCGCTTGGACGCGCCTGCGGGCGCAGTGCCACGCACCTAAAGGTGCTCGCAATGACACGGAAGGTCTGTCATTCCGAGACCAGTTCGCAAACTGGTCGTGGGAATCCTCTTTATAAAAAAATCTGTTAAAAAAGGGCCGTTTTTACGGTCCTTTTTCTTTGTGTATTTTTTCCTTAAAATTTCTCTGTTTTCTGCCTTTAATCTGTGAAAAACTTCTTGAGTTTTCCACAGGAATATGATAAAATTTACGGTGAGAGAATAGTGCCCATTTTCCTTTATTTTCAACGGGTTTTGGGCTCTAAAGAATGAGAAAGGAGACCCGCCTATGTACGCTTCCGCTTATGTATGGGCAAAGGTCATAAATTATCTGGAGGAACACCTGGATCCCATTACGATTTCCTCCCAGTTTGACGATGTTGAAATCGTTGAACTCAATGAGGAACAACTGATCATTTATACCCCCTCTGAGTTCCGCAGGGCGATGATTCCCCGCCGCTTTACCCAGTACATTCAGGACGCCTTGCAGGAGATCTTCAACTCTGACGCAAAGCTGGTGGTTTTCGGTGACGAAGAGCTGAACGCTTACAAATCCAAGGGAAAGAAAACCTCCTCTATGGACTTTAACCCCCAGTTCTCCTTTGACAGTTTTGTGGTCGGTCCTTCCAACCGGTTTGCCCACGGCGCAGCCATTGCCGTTACCAACAATCCCGGTCAGGTCTACAATCCCCTGTTTATTTACGGCCCTCCCGGCGTTGGTAAGACCCACCTGCTTTATGCCATTGCCAACAACATTCGTAAGACAAATCCCGATGCCAACATCGTCTATATTAAGGGCGATCAGTTCACCAACGAGCTGATCGCAGCGATCCAGAGCGGTAAAAACATTGAATTCCGCAGCAAGTACCGGGAAGCGGATCTTTTCCTTATCGACGATATTCAGTTTATTGCCGGCAAGGATTCCACCCAGGAGGAATTCTTCCACACCTTTAACACCCTTTACGAAAACCACAAGCAGATCGTGATGACCTCCGACCGGAAGCCCAGCGATATGCTGACCTTGGAGGACCGGCTCAAGCCCCGGTTTGAATGGGGTCTTCTGGCAAGCATCGAAGCCCCGGTCTACGAGACTCGTATGGCAATCATTAAGACGAAAGCCGTATCCCTTGGTCTGGAGTTAGGCGACGATGTCT
>JAZOWR010000238.1:0-2160 GCA_045659345.1 Ructibacterium sp. | reverse complement strand
TCACATTCTACAGCAAGCGTGAACACTAATTTCTTTATATTTTTAAAGGAAAGTACACACACTAATACTATCAATTTACCCGGAGGAAAATTATGAAAGAATCTTTATGGACCAAAACCTGTCAGCTTCCGTCATTTGAGCCTCTTTGCGGTGACAAAAAAACAGATGTTCTCGTCATCGGCGGGGGTATTTGTGGGATTCTCTGTGCTTATTTTTTGAAACAGGCGGGGGTGGATACTATCTTGGTTGAGGGAAGCCGACTTTGCTCCGGCGTTACCAAAAACACCACTGCCAAGATAACCTCCCAGCATGGACTCATTTACGCAAAGCTTTTAAAGACACTGGGAAAAGAAAAGGCACAAATGTACCTGACCGCCAACGAAAACGCCAGAAAAACATATGAATCTATCTGTCAAAACATTGACTGCGGTTATAAAACCAGACCCGCCTACACCTATTCTCTGACCGACAAAGCAAGAATAGAAACCGAGGTTGAAGCCGTCAACAAACTGGGCTTCTCTGCCGAATTTGTCAAGGAGTTAGAACTTCCCTTTTTAACGGCGGGTGCCATATGTTTTCCGAATCAAGCACAGTTTCATCCGTTGCAATTTCTCAAAGAAATTCTCAAGGATTTGACCGTTTACGAAAACACCTTCATTCGCGATATTACTCCTACCACCGCCATTGCAGATCACGGAATCGTCACAGCCAAAAACATCATTGTCACCACTCATTTTCCGTTTATCAATAAGCATGGCAGTTACTTCTTAAAACTCTATCAGCACCGCTCCTATGTTCTTGCTTTAAAGGGTGCAGACCCAATCCACGGCATGTATGTGGACGAAGATAAAAAAGGGCTATCCTTCCGTAGCCACCAAGACCTTCTGCTTTTAGGCGGTGGCTCTCACCGTACCGGAAAACGGGGCGGCAGCTGGCAGGAACTGCTTGACTTTGCCAAACATTACTACCCAAAAGCAAAGCCGACATTGCAGTGGGCAACCCAGGACTGCATGAGTCTTGATGGGATTCCTTATATCGGGCATTATTCCAAAAACACCCCCAATCTTTATGTGGCAACCGGTTTCAACAAATGGGGAATGACATCTTCCATGGTTGCGGCAACCATTCTTTGTGACATGATGCAAGGAAAACACAATGACTTTTCTACCGTCTTTTCGCCTGATCGTAGTATCTTAAAACCGCAACTTTTTGTCAACGGATTAGAGACAACCGTGAATCTGTTTACGCCAACTGTCAAGCGATGCCCTCACCTTGGTTGTGCACTCAAATGGAACAAAGCCGTGCACACCTGGGACTGCCCTTGTCACGGTTCCCGATTCGAGCGGGACGGCACACTGATCGTCAATCCTGCAACCGGAGATGCAACAATAAAAAAGGACGGGTAACCCGTCCTTATATCCATAGTACAATGAGCGTCAACACCAACAAAAAGGCGAAGTTATAGGCAGAAAAACTACCAATATATTGCCGCACCCTGCCCGGATTGTGTTTTGTATATTCGCGAAAGGTAATCAGGCTCGCCAGAGAGGAAATTAATGTTCCTACTCCACCGATATTGACACCTAAAAGAAGTTCCCGATAATTTTCAGTAAACTGAGAAAGCAGAATTGCGCTGGGCACATTGCTGATCACCTGACAAGACAAGATGCTGACAAGCAGCGTGCTTTTTTCCAACAGCATCGAGAAAAACCCCCGCACAGCTTCGATCCTCCCCATGTTTCCGGAGAAGATAAAGAAAAACACAAAGGTCAAAAGCAACGGATAATCCACCATTTTCAGCGCCTTTCGGTCGACAAAAAACAAGACAACGGGGATCACCGCAAGCCCTATCCAATAAGGAATTCCCCGAAAAACAATTGCAATCGACAGCGCAAACAACAAGAGATAAAGTACCGCCCGCCCGAGTTTAATATCTATCTTTTCATCGCTCAACGACAAAGGCTCCGGTTTGACAAAAATCAGGCAGCAGACCGTAATCAGCAATACCGACACCACAAAGGGAAGCGTCATAATAGCGATGAATTCTAAATTGGGAATATGATAAACCGAATACAAATACAAATTCTGCGGATTGCCAAAAGGAGTCAGCATACCGCCAAGGTTTGCTGCGATGTTCTGCATGATAAAGGTAAACGCCAT
>JAZOWR010000237.1:0-6149 GCA_045659345.1 Ructibacterium sp. | reverse complement strand
AAAGGATCTTTCCATTGACGACAGGCTGACGTTTAACATCAATACTGATGCGTTTCCTGCCGATGTGTCCGATGATGTTCTGTGGCTCATGGGACGGTACTTCGCAGACGGCTACAAGGAAAAGAGAAAACCGCATCGGGTTATTTTTTGCATCGGAAAACATAAGGAAGAAGAATTCCGACAGCATATAAACGGCATATCCTTTACCGTTTCTCACCAGGATCGTTCATCCGTGGAATACCGTCTGACCGATAAAAAAGTCATGATGCTGTTTGAATATTTCAGCACCGGAAGCTCCGTAAAGGAAATTCCCCGGTGGATCGTTGACCTCCCGAAAGAACAACTGCTGCATTTCTTCAACGGTTACTACAGCGGAGACGGATACACTAGGAAAGACGGTCGAAAAAATTTCAGCACCGTAAGCCTGAAAATGTTCCTGTCTTTGCAGGAAATCGTAATCAAGCTCTTTAACGTCGTTCCTACAGTTTACGTCCGGAAGGACGGCAGAAAGGAAAGCTACCACGACAGCTACTGCGCTCAGTTTTCCCTGCACCCGAAGGATCAGAAGATCATAAAAGACAAAATATGCGTTAAAATCAAAAATATACACAGAGAAGTGAAAAGTATAGATGTGTATAATTTTGAAGTAAAAGATGATAATTCCTATACCGTCAACAACGTTATTGTCCATAACTGTCAGGATATCTCCGTTGCAGGAAAGCAGAGAGGCTTTGAAGACGAGGAAGGCTATACCCGGTCGGGACTGTTTTATGAAGCTTTGAGAATCATCAAGGACACGCAGCCCAGAGTTGCCATAGCGGAAAATGTAAAGGCTCTGACTTCTAACAAGTTCAAAAAGGAGTTCAATTCCGTTCTGTCCAGTCTGACCAATATCGGATACATGAATTTCTGGGCGGTTTTGAATGCCAAGGACTTCGGCATTCCGCAGAACAGAGAAAGGGTGTTTATCGTTTCCGTGAGAAACGACATCGATTCCTTCGGGTTTCAGTTCCCCCGTCCTGTGGAACTGAAGCTCAGGCTGAAAGATATGCTGGAAGATGACGTTGACGAAAAATATTACCTTAAAGGCGAGCGCGTTGATAAGTTCCTTGAAGAACTCAGACTGTCAGGATACGAATCAAAGTGCTTAAGGTATGAAAGAACGGAGTACGCAAAACAGATCAGAAAGGAATACGAAGCAGGAATTATTGATGAGCGAAGATCTAACCTCAGGCAGTACGGAACACGGGATGACGGAGTTTCCAATACCATAACAACCGTTCAGAAAGACAATTACATCGCTGAACCTAATATTAAGACTGTAGGAAATTTAGACGGTCATGAAACCGGACGCGTCCTTGACGCAGACGGCATAACTCAGAGCCTGAAAGGAACAGATTATAAGAATCCTGTGAAGATTGCTCTGAAACAGGTCGGAGAGATCGGGCCGCATCAGACGGACAGGGTTTACGACCCCGACGGAATCAGCAGAACGCTGAAAAGCACTGACTGCACTCACCCTGTTAACATAGTTGATGCCGAAGTAAAGCAGATCGGAAATCTCCTGCCAGAAGCGAAATTCAATAATACGCACCGGGGCAGGGTTTACGACCCCGACGGGTGCAGTCCCACTATCAGCACCATGCAGGGAGGAAATCTGGAACCTAAAATCCTGCAAGTAGGACAGTTGTATTCGGATAACAACGGCAATTTGCAAAACGGACGAATTTATGATCCTGAAGGATGTTCTCCGGCGTTGCATACCATGCAGGGAGGAGGGCAAAAGGAACCTAAAATCCTGCAAGTCGGACAGTTACTGCCGGAAGATAAGGTCAGAAGTCCTCAGGCCGGACGGGTCTATTCTCCCGAAGGATGCTATGGAACGATTACCACTATGCACAGCTGCAATCTTATGCCTAAAATTCTGACAAGTGAACCCGTCATAGCCAGCCTGCGGGGCAGGAATCCCGATAACCCCGGCGACAGACGCCCGGGCATACCTACGGAGCAGAGACTTGAAATTAACGCATCCGGAACTTCAAACACTATTACTACCGTGCAGAAAGATAACTATGTCATAGAACCCGAAAACACCGGATGCAAGGCTCTCGGGAATATAGGCGTCGGATTGGAACGAGGAAGGGTTTATGATGCTGAAGGATCCATGTGCGCGTTATCGGCAACGCAGTATAAAGACCCGCACAATGTGATGCATCAGTACCGCATCAGAAAGCTGACTCCGAAGGAATGCTGGCGACTGATGGGATTTGACGATGCCGACTTTGACAAGGTGAAAGAGTCCGGCATAAGCAACTCTCAGCTTTACAAGCAGGCAGGCAATTCCATTGTGGTTCAGGTATTAGAAGCTTTGTTCAGACAAGTAAAAGAGTTCTTCTGATTCCAAAAGCCCCTGAATTTCAGGGGCTTATTTTTTCTGATGTAAATATAGGTATAGAAATGCAGAGGGGTTCTGCATAATAACAAACGGAGACTTAGTATGTCCGCATTGGATGAATTTAAGAAAACGCTGATTACGGCTCTGCGGGAAAGACGCATCACCAAACAGAAGAAGATTGAACTGGAAACCGAGTACTGCTATGTTCAGGTGTACACTCCTATGGAACTTCCCGAGTACATCCGGAAGGTTGTCAAAGAGCTTCGGAATCCGAACGAGTAGGGGATACGTCCCCGTTCCGGCGGGGATTTTTGAGCATGGAACAAATCACAGACTTAATACTTGAAAACGGATTAACTTCCCCTATTGTGATAATAGCTCTGGGGACAGCCTGCGTTTATCTGTATAAAAAATACGAAGAATTTGCGGAGCAAACAAGAAAAACACAAGAAGACAGCTATACATTGATTACCGATATACAAAGAACATTAAATGAATCGGCAAAGAACAGCGAAGAATTAAATGAGGTAATAAAGAATCTGCAAGCGAGAATACAGGGACTTGAACTGGAATTGAACAGCATTCACGGAAACAGTTCCCATCAGATGACGGAAATCATTAAGGATATAGAAAGCATTAAAAGATTCTTGGAAATGTGCTGTGTTCTGAACAACAGAAAAAGAGTTGATTAGGCGCATGACAGCATTAAATGATTTTCAAAACTTTGTTAATAACAATAAGCAAGATATAAAATTCTACTGCAATTATCAGGGCATCAAAAGAAAAGAATATCCCCGATGGCAGGGGTGGCTGTTCATAGACAGCCTTAAACCCGAATGTTCAGTCAGCATGATAGACGATCCCTTTCTGGACTGTCTTGTGGAAAACTTCTATCTTGTCATGTACCTTCTGAGCGAATACAGCCCGCCGGAGACCGTCCCGGACAGTTCAGACAAAGAATCCGCTGATTCGCAGAACCCCTGAACCCGGCTAAGGTTCTCTGCTCCTGCACATAAGGGCCGTCCACTAAAACGTCGATGCGCTTTATCAGTTCGGAGTCCTTAATCTGCTCGTACAGGAATCCGGTATAGCACCAGACATTCAATCCCAGTAGGTGCACTTTATCCGCTAAGTCTGCTAAAGGTTTTTCCTGAAGGAACGGCTCTCCCCCCGAAAATGTTACTCCGTCTAATAATGGATCTTCCTTTATTTCCTTTAATAAATCGTCTGTGTCGATGTAATAGCCGTTTTGAAAGTTCCATGTCTCAGGGTTATGACAACCTTTGCAATGGTGCGGGCATCCCTGACAGAAAATGGTGTATCTGATGCCGAGTCCGTCAACCGTGGACTGTTTGATAATTCCGTGGATTTTTAGTTTCATTTTTGAAATGTCCCTGTTTCATATATTTAACAGGGCTACAAATAATAACTCTCAAAGAAATGGATATCTGACTGTCTGAAATCAACGCCTGTAACGTTCAGATTGTAGTCAAATTCAATCAGAATCATAATTTCCGGAGATTCAAATGCAAGGGTTAAACATTCTGAGATCTGAAAAGAGTTTTTGTGTTTTACATTGAAAGTACTCTCCACTACTGCAATGATGCTGCCGAGTTTTCGTTTCAGAGAATACATTTCAGGAACTCATGCAATCCTTCAAAAACTTAATGCCAGCGAGGATAAGAACAGAGGCGATAGTGGATGTGAAGACCCAGACCTCCGGCCTTATGGTTCTTTTGAAATCACCGAGGTCATAAAGCATCCACATACACATGGACAGTCCCGTAAAGCACAGAACTGTATAGGTAACATAACACATCATCTCACTTTTGCCCGAAACACAAATACAACAATTACAGCTCCAACGAACATGAGGTTGTACATGGTATCCTCCCACGTCTTTGCCTTGAAAACATCCTTCAAGGCTTCAAGTATCGTCCAGATTGCAAGAAATATAAAAACAAGGATAAGCCAGTTGATCATTTTACCTCCGATATCACGTACCTGTCAGCAAATTCCGGGTATTTTTCCATGCACTTCTCGATTTTGGCTTTGATATTCTCCGGACTGTTTTCAATGTGGTGAATAGCGAACACGCACCCTGCCATCAGAACGGCGGATAAAACCGCGCACATCTTAATCCGTGTTACTGTTATCACATCACTGTTAATGCCTTCCGGAAGCAGAATGATTGAACTGCAAAACATAATGAAGGCTATAGTAAGTATAATTACAAGTAAAATTATTATCATCTTTTACCCTAAAAATTACTTAGTAACAGAAATCACGCATCTGTCCTGATACTCTGGGAATCTTTCCATGCACTTTTTCATCCGTGTTTCAACATGTTCAATATACGCTGATTCATCGTTCCACCTGACAATCAAAGCTGCAAAACTACCCAACATTATGATTGTAGAGCATACAAGACATAGCCGGAGCCTGGCTCTATAGGTGGGTTCTTCGTTGCAATCAAGACCAGAGACGAGAAACGAACCCAGCGCAAGAAAAAGACTCGTAAAAAACAAAACGATTAGTATAATATCCATTTGACATTATCCTCAATTACTTCTCTTTGTTTTCCATTCCTTAAACGTAGGGGATCCCTCTTTCCGATATCTCTGACATCTTGTCTGCGGCTCGTACCTAGCACACCCGCCAAAGTGATCCTGAGTGCATACATAAGCCCCTGTTCTCCAGCACTTAACAAAAGTATGCTCAGAATCGTACTCGCTTTCAAGGCGAGAGTTGTAACACAGGAAGCCGAAAAACACCGCCATAACGACAATAGCGGCAAGGAAAATTAGACCAGTAACAAGGTCTGAACCGTTTTGGCTACCAGATGGGGTCTTCGTCTCTGATGACTGCATTGTCGGGAAAATCCTCTAACTCAATATCCAGCGGCTTAACTGTTACATAATGCCACCACTCGCACCCGCCAGACTCATTTCTGACAAGAAAATTGCCGTCTTTAAAGATAATTTCAAGGGAAGGGTTAATCTCCTGTATCCCGTAGCCGGAATTGTACTCGATGTCCTTAATCTTTTCAAGGAACTTCTCCGGTTTGAAGTTCCGGCCTTCAAGGGATACGTAGGCGATGTCGCCGACGGTGTGTCCGGAACGTTCTATATCTTCAAGAGTTTCTTCGTAAAAGTCCATAGTGTATCTCAAAAATCATCATCAATCATAATGGAAAGCTTAAACGTCATTTGGTTGCAGATGTCACGTTTCTCAACCCCGGTTTGGAACTTCAGAAATCTTATTGTCTCACCGGGATAGTACTGCTCGAAGCCTGTATCGTACCAAATATCAATTTCAAGATCGCCATGTTTTTCTTTGAAAGCGGTCAATTGACCGATGAGTTCTTTAACGGTAAGACTTGGGTCGTTGACTCCGGAATAAGCAAACAGAACGCACTTGTATTCTCTGCCGTCTTTGCAGTAATTGATATGGACACTGTTTGTATTGAAAAACTGATCATAGTGCATATCAAACATACTGAACATTACTTCAGTTTCATCGCCGAATCCTTTCAGTTTTTCTATAAATTCGGTTATAGTCATTCCCCGCAAACCTCAATTGTTTTTGGCGAGTTGGCTTCTATGCCTTTGGCAGTCCTAAGAGCAAATTCAAGTCCGATTCTGTATCCTCTCAGGAACTCCAAGTCCGTTTCTTTAGAAGACATTACAGACCTGTTATTCAGGGAAGTTAAAAGAGACCCAGTCGCCTTTGCCTTTCCAAGTTCTTCTAAAAT
>JAZOWR010000236.1:0-5278 GCA_045659345.1 Ructibacterium sp. | reverse complement strand
GCCTTGAATAGTGCTTGTATTCGGATTCACTCATGGAAGCAAGAACCTTTTCGAAGTTCTTTGTCCCATATTTATCTTCCATCTTTTCAACGTAGCTCATATAATTGCGATTTTCTCTTGAAAAGAAGGCTGTTTTGAAATCCTCATAGGATTCAGGGCTTTCAAATGTTTCAAGCTGCTTCGTGAAGTTGTTCATCTTTGTGAATGAACCGCCGACCGCAAATCTTGCACGTTGCAAAAGAGCGCACCGGCAGTTGATGACTTCGGCAGCTTCTCCATCAGGATCACCGGGAAACATCAGGCCGTTTGAAAATTCCTTGTCAAGCTCTCTAATCTCCCCGTCAACCTTTGCATGGCTGTCACGTGTTTTTGCATCAAGCGTGGAATCCCACTGCTTGACCACATCTGCGCCCTTTTCCTTGGCCTTATAGCAAGCATCCATTGTTCCTTGCACCTGTATTCTGTGACCCTCGGTGCGGGCAATACGGACAGCGTTGTTATAGCCGATATTGGTATAGGCTGACAGCCCCCTTGCCACCTGTTGAAAAGTCATCCCGGTTGCAATGCCACGGCTGACCTGTGCGGTGATCTTCTTCTTCAGAAGTGCCACATCTTCCCCCAGTCGGGTATAGAGGCCTTGACTGATCTTGCTGTCAAGCTGAACCGCCCTGACCATTGCTTCTTGATCCAGAGGGAAGCAGAGGGGAATGCCCTGCCCCTGAAGGTCAAACATTGTGCCGATGAATCCATCTTCATAACATTCCTTCAGATAGTCAGAAACCACCTTGTATTCCTTGCCGTGCATCTTGTCCATGATCCCATTTATTTGACCTTTTAACGCCTCTTGGTAGCGTTTTTGGTAAACCTTAGATTGGAGCATAGACTGAAGCGTTTCTTTCGCCTCTGCCGGGCTTATGTTGGCTCTGCGACCAAGGAAAGCCCGTGCAAGATCGCCGATTTCATCATCGTCAACATCCGCAAGGGCTTTTTGCAACACTCCAATGCTCTTGTCAAGATCTGAAATCTTGCCTGTGACATCTTTCAAGCTCTGGTCATAGACTTGTTTCAGCCGCTTGAGGACAACATCTTCATTATTCAGGAATTGCTCCTGAACCAGCTTCTGCCGCTTGTTCATCCGTCACCACGCCTTCCAACATCGCCCTTGCGTTTGCGGTGCCCTGTTCTTCCTGTGCCTTCTTGACCTGATCCTTCACTTCATCGAAGTCAATTTCAAGAATGTCGCAAAGCGCCTGAAGCGCCGCTTCATCACCGATATTTACGGCGGCATTAAGAATGGTAGTCACCTTGATTTGCTGGGTTTCGGCTTTCTTTTTCTCGTTTTCAAGGTTTTCAGACTCGTTTGTCGGAATGTCCGGGGTCAGATCAATCTTGATGTCGGACATCTGATAATCTGTGCCGTTTTCCTCGTTTATTTCGTCAAGCTCCACCTTGATAAGCTTGCGAAGCAGAGCCTTCAGACGGGGGTCAAACTTGCTCTTTTTAAGGTCAAGAAGCGTATACCGGGAGAGAATCACAACATTGGTGATATTGCCATCCCCGGACTGTGCAGGATTGAAGCCCATGCCGAAGACATAGATTGCCTTTTCGTCAATATCAAGCTTTTCCTTCCTTGCCTGATAGGGAATATCAACGGTCTGAACGGTCACACCGCCTTCGGAATCCACGCCGACGATCTTTTTTGTCTTCAAATTCTGCTGAAGCTGGTCAAGATCATCCCCTTGGAATCCGCTGACAACATAAAGAGGACTGTCAAAATCGTTCAGATTGTTGGAAAGGGAACAGGAATGAAGGTCAAAGTCATCAATGATTCCCTTGACAGGCTTCAAGCCGCTGTGTTGCTTCTTGTTATAGTCCAGCCGCCAGAAGGGGATAAAACCGAAGGATTTGCCCATCTTTTTGCCGGTTTCTTCGTTCTTGTACACCACGTGAGGACGGGGATTGTACTGTTCAGAAGCATCCGGCGCAATCTCACCGCCGCCGATCTGGACATAATACCATGATTCAGTTGCAGTCCAGTCCTGAATGCGACGGACAGCCTTTGTGCCCTTCTCAATGGTGTCATCGTAGTAGTAGATGAAGTGATCCTGTCCGTCATCTGCATCACGGGCAGGGACTTCCACAACGCCCATACTGTCCGCACACTGATATACGGATTTGTTTTCGGCGTTCTTGTACCTGTATATATATTCAAAGCCTTTGACGTAGGAACCGGTGATCAATTCGCCGATTTCAGCCCAGAATTCCTCGCCGAAACGCTCATCAAGGATAGCCTGAAGCCCGTCTTCCTTCTTCTTCGCCTGAATCGGGTTCTTTTTGGTAGAAAGAACATAAGCGGCAAACTGATCCGCAAGGATCGTGAAGAAAGGATGGGGGATTTTGAAGTTAGCACGGGTCTTGTCTTCCACAAGCTTTCCATCTGCGTTGAAGTAGAACATTCGGCTTTTCAGAATGTCGTGTTCAGAATTGTAATACCTGTCACCGACAGCCGCCTTCCGCTTCTTTTCAGATCCCGCATCATCTGATATAAACTTTTTGATTTCGGCAGTAGTTAACGCCATTTATTCTCGCCTCGCAATCCTCACAGCAACGCTTTCGTCCTGTGCATGGGGTAAGTTTACCCTAAAATAAAAAAGCCCGTCAGAAACGATTCTGAGGGCATATATACTGTATCGGCACTATGCAAGCACCATAGGCGTTTCCGACTGAAACGCCGGGAAGGAGGTGAACCAATTTGACGGAAATTCCACGATGTACGAAAATGGAATCCCGCAGGTGCTGTGCATGTGCCGGGAAAGACCGTTTCACAATTGGGGGACGAAGCGGTCAATACATCCAACTTCCCAGTGGTTTCGGGTTTTCGTATACGCCCGTTATGCAATCGGGGGCATCGTCATGGGCGTTCTTTCCTTCCCGCTGGTATTTCTTTATATCTTTCGCAAAGTCCGGGAACCTTGCTTCCCAATCTGCCGGAAGGTACACATTGTTCATGACTGCTGTGCTATTGGTCAGGATTCTTGCAACCTTGTTTTTGGATTGGTGAAACCACTTAATGACTGTATGTTTGTTCCCTAACGCCCTGCACTCTCTTTCCACATTTCGTGCGAAGCCTCGGCCACCGTTATTGGATTCGATCACAGCGCATCCAACATTGTGCCTTGTCAGCATCCTTGCTGTTTCCGGCTCTGTGATCTCCATTGCATCCTTCGTGTAATAGATATCAAGGATGTAATAAGAATCTGTCTTCCCGTCTGCACTGAACATTCCATAACAGATCGAACACAGATTGTCACTACCTTCATCGGCTGTGTCGGTGTAGTTCAGAATGTACTTGAACAACGGATTCCCCTTGTCATCTTTGGGAATATCCGTGTATGTTTTCAGCTTCGTATATAGCCTTCCCTTTACATCAAGTGGCTCTTGCTGGTAGTTCGCCGCCACAATGTCTTTGTTCATGTTCTTAGTCTTCAGGTCATAGTCAGCCCGTGAAAGAATGTCGGGGCATAACATAGAGCCATCATCCTGAACGGCCTTGTAATTGATGTGTACGACATTTTCATAGTTTTCAAGAACAAATCCGGCAAGGTCTTCGTTGCTCCACCTTGTCATAATGATGATGATTTTGAAATCATTTTCGGTTCTTGAAAGCATTGTGTCTGTGAACCAGCTTTTCAGGGATTCCAGCTTGTTAGCGTTATAGGCTTCTTCTGCGCTTTTGATAACATCATCAATGATCATGATGTTACAGCCGAAGCCCGTTGCAGTGCCGCCGGGGGATGTGGCAAGATAGTTTTTTTGCTCACTTCCGTCCAAAGCCCACATCGACATGGAAGCTTCTCCGTATTTTATCCTTGTGTTTGGGAATATGTCGTTATAGACCGTGATTCCGGGAGAAGGTTTCTCTGCTATGCAATCACGGACTTGTTTTGCAAATGTGCCGGACAAGGTTTCATTGTATGAGCCTGTCATGACCTTGATGTCCTTGCCGTACTTGCCGAACAGCCACTGAACACCCTTTGTGGCGGTTCTTGACTTGCCGTGACGGGGTGGGACATTGACCACCATGATTTGTGCGGTGGATTCCTCTATGAACCATTGGAACTTGTTTGCAAAATCCTTCAGGAAAGCCCTGTCTTCCTTGTAGAAGTCAGGTGAGGTGAATTTGCAATATTCCCAGAAGTCACGCCTTGCAAGCTCCGTCTGGGCGTAACGCTTCATAGAAGCCCTATCCATCGTTGACCAGCTTTCTCAGTTCTTCCGTTGTCAGCCCTTCAAACGGGTTTTTTACTTCACCGCTTAGATTGACTTCTTCAGCGGGCTTGAATCCGGCACGATCAAGGAAGTCTTTTGCAACCGCTATTCTGTCACGGTCAGCCGCTTCGGGGTTTTGGAGGATGTCAAACATCACTTTTCTTGCCTCTAAAGCATCAAAGACAAATTCTTGCTTTAATTCTTGGGAAAGCTCGTTTTTTCTCTGTTGCAAATAGTCTTGAACATTAGGATCGTTTAGAATCTGGGATGCTTGCGACTGTGCAGACTTCGGACTATATCCCGCATTGATCGCCGCTTGTTTTGCATTCTTGCATCTCAGCCTGATATATTCATCTACAAACTGTTTTCTTTGTTCGTTCAGCACAATCTGCACCCCCTTTCCACGACAAAAAGCACCCAACAGATACCCTGTCAGGTGCTTTTCGCTTTTTTTCAGTATAATAATATCACACCTTGTTGTTTTCTTTCTACAGTGTTTTTTATTATTTTTATGGATTTTATTTCATAGACCGTTTTTCTATGCCGATCATTGCCATTTTCTCAACGATCTCGATGCCTACAGCCTTTTCATACCTCTTGTATGATTTGTATGGGCTGAGTTCGTCATAGTACGGGCATTTATCGAAAGGGCATCGAATTGCAATTTCTATGTTATTGAATAGCGGCGTTTCTCTGGACTCAAACTCTGCATGGGAACACAGGTTGCATCCGCAGACCAACTTCATCCTAACAGAAATCGGTTTCATTGGCTTCTCTTGCCTCCAACATCTGTTGCACCTTGATTTCTCCACGGAACTTGTTCATAGATGCCCAACTGTACTCACGACCTGCCAACTCAGCAATCTCACCATTTGTCATGCCTTGAATGTAGCACTTGTGGAGAACATCGTATTCGTTCACGGGCAGTGTTTCGATCACGCAGAGGATATCTTTTCGGGTCTGGTCAAGTTGTGCAGTAACTCCGTCAATCTCTTTTTCGATATCAACG
>JAZOWR010000235.1:0-3775 GCA_045659345.1 Ructibacterium sp. | reverse complement strand
GGAATACAACGAAATAGAGAAAGCGTTTGCGTGTGTCCGCTATCTTTACGAAGGTGGGGACTATGAGAGCGTTGTGGATTTCAGAAATTTTTTAAATTCCAAAAAGGCATCTGAAAAAATTTTAAAATTTGCAAAAGAGAGTTTTCTACTGACTGCACCAGATGTGTTTGATGACTTTATCATAGCGATGGAGTGGGAGCGTCAGAGCAACCAGAAGTTCTACTTGCCGAGGAGGAAGCAGTTATTGCCTGTTGTAAAAGAGATGCAGAGACTGTTCCCACCTTCATGGGAGAAAGACAACGAACTGGATATTTTAGCGGTATCCGCTCCACCTGGTATTGGTAAAACAGGTCTTGGGGATTTTTTCATGGCATGGGTAGCCGGAAAGTATCCAGAATTAAGTATGCTGATGGGGTCGCATTCGGTTTCCATCTTAAACGATAATTATAATGAAAGTCTGCGGATGTGTTCATCTGATGAGTATTGTTGGGGAGAGATTTTCCAGGGTCATCGTGTTGTGAGGACAAATGCAGCTGATCTTAAAATCGACATAGACAAGCCGAAGAAATTTAGTACCTATTCTTTTGGATCGTTGGGAGGAGGGTTAGCCGGACGTTTAAGGGCGATGTCCCTTGAGTATCTGGACGATATGATAGCCAATTCAGAGATAGCCTTGAATCGTGAACGCTTGGACAAGGTCTATCAGCAGATGGTCACGGATTATTTCCAGAGACAGCAAGGTGGCTGCAAACTGCTTTTAGTCATGACCAGGTGGAGTTTATTTGACCCTATCGGGAGGATGATAACAGACCATGAGAGTGATCCGAAGTTCAAGTGGATGAACCTTCCTGCGTTGGATGAAAATGATGAGTCGAACTTTGATTATGGCGGCACGATAGGATTTACCACGGAGTTTTACCATCGGTTGAGGGATTCGATGGATTCTTATATGTGGGGAGCGTTGTACATGGGCGAACCCATTGAAAGGGAAGGTTTGCTGTTCCCAAGGGATGAACTTCGCAGGTACACCGAATTACCCGGTGATGACCCGGACGCTGTGATAGCGGTGGTCGATACGAAAGACAGGGGAACGGATGACTGTGTCATGCCGATAGGATACCGATATGGTGAGGATTATTACATCGACACGTTAATGTGCGACCCATCCACACCCGAAGTGACAGTACCGAGGATAACCGATTTCCTGTGTGATCTGAAAGTAGACCAATGCAGGTTTGAGTCGAACGCAGCCGGAGGTCAGATAGCAAGGGATGTCGAGAAGAAAGTAAGGGAGAGGGGCGGTTCTACCTCTATCTCGACAAAATATTCCACAGTCAACAAGGAAACGAGGATTATCGTTAAGTCTGCATGGATAAAACAGCATTGCTTGTTTAGGGACGAAAGTGTGCAGGACAGGGAATACAAAAGGGCATTTGACTTATTGTGTTCGTTTTCTTCCGTATCGAAGAAGAAAAAGGACGATGTGCCGGATGCATTAACGATGTTCGCTGATTTTTGCCAGTCCTTTGAAACGAATGTGATAACGATTCGGCAGAGGTTATTTTGACGTAGTGACATAAAAATCATGTCATAGTGACATAAAACAGGTGACAGAATGGCAGAAAACTTGCAAAAAACCGAAGAATATGATATAAAGAAGGACAGGAAAGCCATGTCCGTATTAAACCATATAGTAACCAGCGGTCATACCGCTGAAGTATATATAGGGAAATACGGCTTGGTTATCCGTGAAATCAAGCGAAAACTGAAGTATGACCAGTCACCGGGAAAGTGATTGCAGAGACTACAGACAGTCTACCTTTTTGGTAGGCTGTCTTTTTTTATTCCATGGAAAACTTATTCGGACGGAGAACCTTATACACAAGTGAAGAAGTGATCGACAAGGGCAACATCATCGAAGTGCTGTCCAGGCTGAATGGCGATTATATGTTCAATGTCAATCAGATAGATTACCTTCACAATTATTATCGAGGAAAGCAGGACATCCTTAACAGGGTGAAAGAGTTAAATTCTTTCATCTTAAATAAGGTAGTGGAGAATCGTTTCCGGGAAGTGGTGGACTTCCATACACGCTATTTAGCTGGAGATCCGATCAAATATTCCGCAAACAGCGATGAATATGCCGATGCAGTAGATGTCTTGAACGATTACTGCACGTTGGAAGGAAAGCAGACTTTAGATTTCGATTTGATTAAATGGTACAACGTCTGCGGAACTGCTCTGCGGATGATTCTGCCGAAGCACGAAATCACGGATGATTCCCCCTTCTTTATCGCAACACTAGACCCACGGAGCGCAGCTGTCGCTTATACCACAAGAATCCCACATACACCGAAATTGTGTTGGTATGTCACCAAGGACACGGACGGAGTGCAGACCTATTCCGTCTATGTAAAGAACCCCAACGGCAATCGGTTCTATGAGATCAAGAATAACATCGTGGAAAGGGACGAGCCGTATCCGTTAAGCGAACTTCCTATCATCGAATATCCCTGTGGGGAAGAACGGATGAGTTGTGCAGAGGTTGTCTTGCCTTTATGTGATGCCATCAACAATTTAGATTCCAACAGGATAGACGGCATCGAACAGGCGATCCAGTCCCTGTTAGTCTTAACAAACTGCAAACTCCCCGAAGGTTTCACGGCTAACACTATCAAGGAAATGGGATTGATTGAACTCATCTCCCAAGGTGAAAACAAAGCCGGGGTTGACCAGATCACCACAAAATTAGACCAGACCAATACGCAGACCTTGAAAGAGGATTTGCTGCAAGCCATTCGGTCTATCGCTTCCCTTCCAAATACCAATGAAACAAGGAGCGGTGGAGACAATGGTTTGGCTGTTGTCTATCGAAATGGTTGGGAAGGTGCTTATGAAGCTGCGATGGGGCATCAGAAGAATATCGACCGCCCAGAATACATGGCGATCAAACTGATGCTTGAGATATGCGAGAGGACAGGAAAGCTGAATCTTCCTATTAGATATATCAACATTGATTACACCAGACAGCATTACGAAAACATGGCAACGAAATCTCAAGTGCTAATCGCAATGCTGAACAATGACAAGATAGACCCGGCAGTCGCATACGAAACGAGCGGATTGTTCTACGATCCGAATAAAAAGTGGAAACAGGGCAAGGAATGGATGATGTCCCAGTTAGGCAAGGTATCTGATGAAGAAAGCCGTACTACAACAGAGGAAATTGAGATTCGATGAAATCAATTCTCTTGTCCAGGAAATAGGGGTTGATTCAGGAGAAGAATGGTATGCCTTGCCGATTGAGGAGCGAAGAAGACGAAAAGACAGGTTTTGGGATTGCCTATGGGACTGGCTCATAGATGGATGGGCAGCAGGACTCCTCTTCGTAGGCGAAGACAAAGACATCCCCGACTTAACCCACATTTTGAACTGGGTATATCCAAGGGGTGAATCTGTATCAGAGATATTCGACAAGGATGTAACTGATAAGGAAAAACTCCAAAGGATGATAGAGTGCGAAGCCAACAGAGTCTTCAACAGCGGAGTGATCGAAGCCGGAAAAGGCACAAAGGGTCTGACGAAAACATGGCATGGGATGTTGGACGATAGGGAGCGTGATACTCATCTAGGATTGGAGGGGATAGAGATTCCATTCGATGATGAGTTCATCACCTACACAGGGGCATCAGGACTTGCTCCAGGAATGTTTGATGACGCAGAGGAAGATGTAAACTGTCGCTGCTTCATCACATTACGCAAAGGTAATAATGGC
>JAZOWR010000234.1:0-9250 GCA_045659345.1 Ructibacterium sp. | reverse complement strand
GATGCGTTCTTTAGGAACGCTTCGGCATGCGGTGATTTTAACCTCCGGCGAGGCGATGAAATGTCTGTCTGATGTTCGTCTGGGTGTGGATTTGGGAATGATTTCTGATGTGAAACTGGAAACCTTAAATGCTGTTACCTATGAGATATTGCCAGCTAATATTATGAAAGAGTATAACTTGTCCGACCCTGCTGAGCGGGACTTAAAGCGGGCAGAAATTGTGAAAGAAAGGATGTGCTGATACATGTTTGATGATAGATTAACTGAACGCGCCAGAGAGGCGATAGCCCTTGGTGCAGAAGCGGCATTAGAGCTTGGTCATAACTATGTGGGAACGGAGCATCTCTTAGTTGGACTGATTCGTGAGGGCGAGGGTGTCGCAGGCAAAATTCTTGAAGTAAACGGTCTTTCTGAGGAGAAAGTAATTGACCGGATTGCTGCTATGACCGGAACCAACGAGCCAATTCCCATGGGGCAGCCGGAGGCAACTCCCAGAACTAAGCGGGTGTTTGAACACAGTTATATCGAGGCGCGACGGCTGGGACATAACTATATCGGTACGGAGCATCTTTTGATTGCGATGCTTCGGGAAACGGAAAGCCTTGCGACACGGATATTGGTGGATTTAGGCGTACAGCCGCAGGCGTTATATCAGGATATCATGCGTCTGCTCAACGAGGGGAGCGCTGAGGAATCCGGAACAGAACCTCAGCCTATGAATCAATCTCGCAAGGGCAGGAACGGGAATCTTTCTACCTTGATGAAGTTTGGGCGTGATCTGACCCAAATGGCAAGAGAGGGGAAGATGGACCCCGTCATCGGCCGTGATGAAGCCATTGAACGGGTGGTCCAGATTCTCAGCCGCAGAACCAAGAATAATCCCTGTCTGATTGGTGAACCCGGTGTTGGTAAGACGGCTGCAGCAGAAGGACTTGCCCAGAAGATTGTCAGCGGTCAAGTTCCGGAAATTCTGAAAGATAAGAAGGTGATTGCACTGGATTTATCATCTATGATTGCAGGCGCAAAATACCGTGGCGAGTTTGAAGAACGCCTGAAAAAAGCAATGGAGGAAATCCAGAAGGCAGGAAATGTGATTTTGTTTATTGACGAACTGCATACCATTGTCGGTGCCGGTGCGGCAGAGGGCGCGGTGGATGCTGCCAATATCTTAAAGCCGGCATTGGCAAGAGGAGAAATTCAGGTGATTGGTGCAACCACCTTGGAAGAATATCGCAAGTATATTGAAAAAGACGCTGCGTTAGAGAGACGCTTTCAGCCGATTACACTGAATGAGCCGACTTCAGAGGAGAGTATTCAGATTCTCCAGGGGATTCGGGATAAGTATGAGGCACATCATCGAGTTAAGATTACCGATGCAGCCATTGAGGCAGCAGTCAATCTGTCGGTGCGGTATATCTCTGATCGATTCCTGCCAGACAAGGCGATTGACTTGGTAGACGAGGCGGCATCCAGATTGCGGATAAAAAATTTGACAGCACCGCCTGATCTTAAGGAGATAGAGGATGGAATTGCTGCAGTGAAGAAAGAAAAAGAGGCAGCAATCACCGTTCAGGAATATGAAAAGGCTGCAAAGCTTAGAGACAAGGAAAAAGAATTGCGGGATGAGTTAGAAAACCGCAAAAAGAACTGGGAGACGGATACCTCCTCGAAACAGGCAGTGGTTACAGAAAAAGAGATTGCAGAAGTTATATCCATGTGGACAGGGGTTCCGGTGAAAACGCTGGAGGAAACCGAAAGAGAACGGTTGCTCAAACTGGAGGAGATTCTTCATGAGCGTCTGGTCGGTCAGGAAGAAGCGGTCAAGCTTGTTTCTAAGGCAATCCGACGGGGCAGAGTCGGGCTTAAGGACCCTAAACGCCCGATTGGTTCTTTTATCTTCTTAGGTCCTACCGGCGTGGGTAAGACCGAACTTTCCAAGGCCTTGGCAGAGGCAATGTTCGGTGACGAGGACGCCATGATCCGGATTGATATGTCAGAGTATATGGAAAAGCATACCGTTTCCCGTCTGGTAGGTTCGCCCCCTGGTTATGTAGGCTATGACGAGGGCGGACAACTGACGGAAAAGGTGCGGCGCAAACCCTATTCGGTGGTACTCTTTGACGAGATTGAAAAGGCGCATCCGGATGTCTTTAATATTCTGCTTCAGATTTTAGACGATGGGATCCTGACCGATTCTCAGGGGAGACGGGTGGATTTTAGAAATACGGTAGTGATTATGACCTCTAACCTAGGTGCTCGTGAGATCACCGAAAAGAAGCAGAGTCTTGGATTTTCTGCAGCGGCAGCCAGTGCAGAACGGGATTATGAAGCTATCAAGGCAGATGTGATGGCAGAAGTGAAGCGGGCATTCCGACCGGAATTTTTGAACCGTGTGGATGAGATGATCGTATTCCATCAGTTGACCGAGCAAGACATTAAGCAAATTGCCGGCAAGATGCTTCATCAACTTGCTAAGCGGATGGAGGACAATGGGATTACTGCAACATTTAGTGAAGAGACGGTTGCAAAAATTGCAGACGAGGGGTTTGACCCGGTTTACGGGGCGAGACCTCTGCGAAGGGCTATTCAGAGCAAGATAGAGGATATGATTGCCGAGGAGATGCTGGAAGGTAAAATTAAGCCGGAGGATGCCATTGAGGTTATCGTTCAGGATGGAGCATTTACCTGTACAAGAAAACAGAAGTAAATACCAAAACCCCCAAGGTTTGACATAACCTTGGGGGTTTCTGTTACAGACGCCTTACATTTATAATACAATTTTGCTCTCGTAGTTTACACTTCAATATTTCATGATATAATGAATGCAAGATGATATCGCTGTTTTTGGGTTCAGACGGCATTACATACGGCAAGGAGGTTAGTCAGATGAACCATGCTGATGCAAATGCCGGAAGGAATACCCAAAGGCGTGAGAAACGAAAGAAAAAAAGAAGAGGAAACTGGCTGATCAAAGGAATTGCAATTGCAATTTTTCTTTATTTATTACTCTCTGTCATTTTTGGAATTGCGGGGAGAATGACCACCATGGTTGCTGTGAAGGGGAAGATTGAAGAAGAGGTCATGGTTGAGGGATATATCTTCCGTGAACAACATCTTGTCAATGCACCTGCTATAGGGCATCTGGAAACGCGGGTTGGCGATGGTGAGCGTGTCACAGAGGGGCAGATTCTCGGTTATGTGTATGCAGGCGAGTACGATGCGGAGCAATCGGGAAAGGTACGGCAGCTCTATGACAGAATTGCACAACTTCAGTCGCATGCGGCAGAGAATATCTATGCGGGCAACGGCGTCATGGTAGAACAGAAGATTGCTGTTGCTGCCAGAGATCTTTCTGATACAAGACAAAGGCGTGACATGAGCAACCTTGCTGCATGGAAGGAAGAATTAAATGTACTGATTGCACGCAAGCATGCGATGAATTCCGGGGGAGCTGTGGATGTCTCCAAAGAGCTGGAGGATGCCAAGAGGCAATTGTGGGAACTGGAAACCTCTATGGGGAATACAAAGTATACCATTACAGCACCGGCGGCTGGTGTTTTTGTTGCCAAAATTGATGGGATGGAGGACAAACTGACGCTGAAACAGGCAGAGGAGATAACGCCCTCCTATTTACGGGAACTGGATAGTATTAAAATTGAACGAAAAGAGACCATCGTGGAAAACGAACCGGTTTGCAAGGTTGTAAACAACTATGGTTGGTATTTCGTGGCAAACATGGATGCTGAAAAAGCAGAGAGTCTGGAAATTGGCAGCACCGTGAATATACGCTTTTTTGATCTTTCGGACCAAGAGATTACAGGGACGGTCCGCAGAATCTCAGGAGAGGAAAAGGGAAAGGTTGCGGTTTCTTTCTATACAAACCGCTATGTTGAAGGGATTTATGCCTCCAGCCGGGTGCTTGCAGAGGTAGTAACGACCGGAGTAGAGGGGATTAAGCTTCCGGTCAAAAGTATCCGTGTGAAGGATGGGCAGGCAGGCGTATATGTGTTGCGACTGGGTGTAGCCCGATTTGTTCCGGTTTCTGTTAGGTATAAAAACGAGGACTGGGCAATTGTCAGTGCGGTCAGCGGATGGGATTATCAGCTTCAGATTTATGATGATGTCATTGTGGATGCAAAAAATCTGGAAGATGGCAAGGTTGTGAGATAGATGGGAATTTGTGAAAACTGTCAAAAAATCCGAGAAGAAATTCGGCTTGCCGCAGAACAGGCGGGCAGAAATCCTGAGGAAGTCAAGCTGATTGCTGTCAGTAAAACCATGCCCTTGGCAATGATTCAAGAGGCAGAGGAGTGCGGTATGACCGACTTTGGCGAAAACCGCCCGCAGGAGTTGGCAGAAAAATACGGGCAGTATCCCGATCTTAACTGGCACCAGATTGGGCAGTTGCAAAAAAATAAGGTCAAGCACATCATTGACAAGGCGGTGCTGATTCACTCGGTGGATACGCTTTCTCTTGCAGAAGAGATTGAAAAACGCGCCGCAGCTATTGATAAAATTCAGAACATTCTTATTCAGGTTAATATTTCAGGAGAGGAAAGCAAGTCCGGGGTATCTCCCAAGGAGGCTCCGGAGCTTTGCCGAGCCATCAGCAACCTTTCCCATGTGCGGGTTCTGGGTCTTATGACGATTTCTGTATTGGGAATGAGCGAGGATGAAAATTTTGAAATTTTCTCCCGCCTAAAAGCCTTAGCAGACGAGATTGATGCACTGCATCTTAATCGTGTTTCCATGAAAGAGCTTTCGATGGGAATGACGCATGATTATATTCCCGCCATCAAAGCGGGGGCAACCATGATTCGGGTAGGAACCGGAATTTTTGGAACAAGAAATTATATTGTCTAGCATAAAATGCCGCAGATTGCGGTTTTAATAAAATATTGCCGTGCATCTGCGGCGGAATGGAGAGAACAATGAGTAATTTTATGACTAAAATGCTGAACTTCGTTGGATTCGACACCGAGGATGGATACGAAGAGGATTACTACATGGAGGAAAAAGAGGATGTCAAGGCGGATTTTGATGACGCCTGGGACCGTCTTTCTGCCAGAAGAAGCAGCCGCGTAGTGAAATTGCATGATACCCCAACACAGCAGATGCGTGTGGTTGTGATTCAACCGGAAGACTTTGAGGAAGCACGGGATATTACCAATCATTTAAAGGAACGCAGACCGATTATTGTTAATCTGGAATCTGTTGAAAAAGAAGTAGCCCGTCGTATTGTGGATTTCCTTAGCGGTGCGGTTTATGCCCTCGATGGTGATATTCAGAAAATAGCTAACGGTATCTTTTTGGTTGCACCTCATAATGTGGGGATTCAGGGCGAGGAAATTTCTGCAGCAAGAAACGGATTTCCCTGGGGGAACTAAGGACATCCATGGAGGCAGAGATAAAATTGCTTCTTTCCAGGGCGGAGGATACCCTGCGATTGGCTGAAAAACATTATAGTGTAAAAACGCTGGGCTTTCTTACTCCGGCAGAACGGGTGATTTTGCAAAAACACTTGTTTTCCGGCAGTGATATGCGGGTGTTTTATGACGGTGGCTTTATGGATGCAGAGAGAACCTTGTTGGTTTGTGCTCCTGATGCGATAGAGCCGCAGCCCAAGGAGTATCTGGCGGTACTGGAATGCACGGGCAGAGATCTTGAAGGCCTCTCTCATCGGGACTACCTAGGTAGTTTGATGGGACTTGGGATTGTTCGGGAGAGTATTGGTGATATTTTGGTTCTGCCGGAAAAGGCGTTTATTATCATTAAGCCGGAGCAGACAGAATATATTATGCAAAACCTAAATAAAATTGGTCGTCACGGTATTAAGCTTAGAGAGTGCGGGTTGGAAGAGATGGAACTTCCTGATAAAGAAACCAAGGAAATCCATACCACAGTATCGGCACTTCGGCTTGACAGTGTGATTGCGTCTGCCATTGGGGCTTCCAGAGGCAAGGCGGCAGAACTGATTCGCGGCGGGACGGTGACGGTCAATTGGGAGATGGCAGAAGAGCTCTCTAAGACGCTGAAAGAGGGAGATGTATTCTCGGTTCGCGGACATGGACGCTTTTGTCTTTCCCATGTAGGCGGGACAACCCGAAAAGGACGGCAGAGTATAGTGATTAGCCGTTATATTTAGACAGGAGGAGTTTTTATGCTTACCCCTCAGGATATCGGAACAAAAGTTTTTACAAAGAGCCTGCGCGGTTATGATGTAAAGGAAGTAGACCGCTTTTTGCAGGAGGTCAGCGAGAATTACGAAAAGCTCTACAAGGAAAATTTGGCTGCTAACGAGAGAATCGGTATGTTATCTGATGCAATCAGGCAATATAAGGCGATGGAGGAATCTCTATCGGTGACGGCAAATGATGCTAAGGCAGAGCAGATGCTCAACGATTCTGCGCAAGAGATAGAAAGGGTTGCCTATCGATATGAGCAGATGAAACGCAGTGTAGAGGTGTTCCGTGCCAAGGTGGTATCGTTGCTTCACGCACAGTTGGATATCATCAAAGATTATTCAGATATATTTGTGGATGATAAAACATTGGAAGATGCGAAGAAGGTGTACGAGAAGACGCTTCCCTGCACAGAAGAAAAAACAGAGCGCATCAATCCGGCGGAGCAGAAGACAACAGAGATTCCTGTGATATCAGAATAAGAAGCTTCGGGACACTCTGTGTCCCGTTTTTTGTGAAAAGAGGTACTAAAAATGGGGTATATTATAATAGGGATTGCATTTTTTATTGCAGATATTATGACGAAGCTGGTAGCAGAACTTCATCTTCAGCCACTTGGAACCCTTCCGCTTATCAACCATGTATTCCATCTGACATATGTGGAGAATCGGGGGATTGCCTTTGGGATGTTCAGCGGTCAACGGCTGACCTTCATTCTGGTGACCATTCTTGTGCTTGTTTTGATTTCCTTTGTGTACAGTAAAACCAAGGAGAGAAGCAGATGGATGAAATGGGGCGTTGCAATGATTTATGGCGGTGCCATTGGTAATTTGATGGAGCGAATGGCAAAGGGGTATGTGGTAGATTTTTTGGACTTTCGCCTGATTCATTTCCCGGTGTTTAATATAGCAGATATTGCGGTTTGCGTTGGTGCTGTCTGTTTGATGATACATTTTTTTATGGAGAAAGAGCCAGAAACCGAAGTAGGTGACAATAGTGATGCGTAAAGAGATACTTTGTGTTACAGCAGAAGAATCCGGAATGCGGATTGATAAGTTTGTCAGCGAAAAACTCAACGAGTGCACCCGATCTCATATCCAGAAGCTAATCGAAGAAGACCGAATTCTGGTTCATCATGCTCCGGTAAAGGCAAGCTATAAGGTTAAAGCTGATGATGTAGTCGAGGTGGAGATTCCCGATGCGGCAGATGTGGATATTCTGCCGGAAGAAATCCCGCTTTCCATCGTATACGAGGACGATGATATGCTGGTGGTGAATAAGCCGCAGGGAATGGTGGTTCACCCCGCGGTTGGAAACTACACCGGGACGCTGGTCAATGCCTTGCTTGCGCATTGTCCGGACTCCCTCTCCGGAATTAATGGTGAGAAACGCCCGGGGATTCTTCATCGAATTGACAAAGATACCAGCGGACTTTTGTTGGTTGCAAAAAACGATATGGCACATCAACATCTGGCAGCACAGATTAAAGAACATAGTTTGACCCGTGCCTATCAGGCGTTGGTACATGGAAGGTTTAAGACTGACAAGGGTGAGATCAATCTTCCCATTGGCAGACATCCGGTTGACCGAAAAAAGATGGCTGTGACCTACCGCAATTCCAGAGAGGCAGTAACCCGATTCCGTGTCTTGGAAGAAATGAACGGTTACAGCTTAGTGGAGTGTATTCTCAAAACCGGCAGAACCCATCAAATACGGGTGCATATGTCCCATTTGGGGCATCCGGTAGCGGGTGATCCGGTCTATGGTGTAAAGAAGGAGCCTTTTCCCACCAACGGACAGTTGCTTCATGCGTATAAAGTGGGATTCATTCATCCACGAACCGGGGAGTATATGGAGTTTACCAGTCCCCTGCCTGAATTTTATGAAAAAGTTTTAGAAATCTTAAGAAATTTGTAGACAAAAAAATCTTACTAAGGTATAATAGAAGCACAAGCGTCTGCTTGTGCTTTTTTGCGTAAATAAGATAAAGAGAGGAAATCAGCATATGAAACATCTGCTTGGAATGAAGGAATGCTCCGCAACAGAGATTCAGGAGATTCTGACCGAGGCGTTCCGGATGAAACGGGAGGTCTTGGAGGGAAGTAAAAAAGACAATTGTCTTAGCGGCAAAAGTATCATTACACTGTTTTTTGAAAACAGCACCAGAACCAGACTTTCCTTTGAATTGGCGTCCAAGTATTTGGGGGCGACGGCCGCAAATATTGCAGCATCAGGTAGCAGCGTTGCCAAGGGAGAGACCCTGATTGATACCGCCAAAAACATTGATGCGATGGCGGCGGATGTAGTGATTATCCGTCACAGCTCGTCAGGCGCTCCGCATCTGGTTTCCAACTATACCAATGCATCCATTGTTAATGCGGGAGATGGCATGAACGAGCATCCCACACAGGCTTTGCTTGATTTTATGACCATGCAGGAATTAAAAGGCGAAATCCGTGGACTTCGGGTTGCAATTGTTGGTGATGTCAAGCACAGCCGTGTGGCAAGAAGCAATGTGTATGGATTAAAGAAGCTGGGAGCAGATGTAGTTTTGGCAGGGCCTACAACCCTGATGCCCTGCGAGATAGAGCAGCTTGGAGTTAAGGCATACAATGATGTGGAGAAGGCAATTGCCGGTGCGGATGTGGTAATGGGACTTAGAATCCAGCTGGAGCGACAGAAGAAGGGGTTATTCCCCACGGTAAGAGAGTATCACAAATACTTCGGTATCAATGAAGAGCGGATGCGCCTGGCAGCACCGGATGCTATCTTGATGCATCCGGGTCCTGTGAATCGGGGTGTGGAGCTCTCGGCAGATATCATTGACGGTACGCAATCGGTAATTGGTGAGCAGGTCACCAACGGTGTTTGTGTTCGGATGGCAGTTTTGAAGCTGCTGACAAATAAGTAGGAGGCAAGAATATGCGTTTACTGATAAAAAACGGACATGTTATCGACCCTAAAAATGGGATCGATGAGGTTCGGGATCTTTATATTGTCGACGGTGTGATTGAAACCGTGGGAGAAGCGGGAACTGCGCTGGATGTTACAGGCGCTGATGTCATTGA
>JAZOWR010000233.1:0-4286 GCA_045659345.1 Ructibacterium sp. | reverse complement strand
ATGAGTATGAGGAGTTTCCGCAGATAGAAAACGGAGTTGGACTGTGCTCTGCGTTGTCATATGAGTTTTATGAGGCATTGCGGGATACGCACAAACGACGACCCAAACGGAGAAAGACGGTAGTAACCGGAAAAAGTGCTTTGCCGCTGATGAAAGAACTGGTGGGAGAACTCAAGGGAGATAAGGTACAGGTAATTGCTGTTGAGAACCGGTTTTTTGGAGAGAATATCACTGTGGCGGGGCTTCTGTGCGGTCAGGACTTGATTGCTCAGCTCACAGAAAGAGAGCTGGGAGAAGAACTTTTGATTTCCTCATCCATGCTTCGGCGTGACGAGGAGGTATTTTTGGATAATGTTACGGTCTCGCAGGTGGCAGAGGCGTTGGGGGTTCGGGTTCGACCGATTCCTAATGATGGGTATCTGTTTCTTGCGGCGTTGCTGGATTAAAGGAGGAAGACGATGAAACCGACAGTTGCAGTGGTAGGGCGTCCCAATGTAGGAAAATCCACCCTGTTTAATAAGATTACCGGAAAGCGTATCTCTATTGTAGAGGATACGCCGGGCATTACCCGTGACCGTATTTATGCCGAGGCAGAGTGGTGCGGACGAGAGTTTACCCTGATTGATACCGGAGGCATTGAGCCGGATAGCAAGGATATCATTCTGTCCCAGATGCGCGAGCAGGCAAACATGGCAATCGAGATGGCAGATGTGATTCTTTTTATGGTTAATATCCGAGAGGGAATGACAGCTGCAGATAAAGAGGTTGCCGCAATGCTCCAAAAATGCGGAAAGCCGGTTCTTTTGGTATGCAACAAAGTGGACAATCCCGGCAATCCACCCATGGAGCTTTATGAATTTTATAATCTGGGCGTGGGAGATCCTTATCCGGTTTCTTCGATTCACGGTCTGGGAGTGGGAGATTTGCTGGATGAAGTTGTTTCCTATTTCCCGCCCGAAGAAGAGGGCGCTGAGGAAGAAGATGTGATTCATGTAGCCATTGTAGGAAAACCCAATGCGGGTAAATCTTCTTTGGTAAATTATATCTTAGGCGAGAACCGTGTTATTGTCAGCGACATTGCAGGCACTACCCGGGACGCCATCGACAGCCGTTATGAAAGGGACGGGCAAAAGTATGTAATCATTGACACCGCCGGTATGCGCAAGCGTGGCAGAATCAATGAAGATGTGGAGCGTTACAGTGTAGCTCGGGCGCTGGGTGCGGTGGACCGAGCTGATGTGTGCCTGGTGTTGATTGATGCAACCGAGGGAATCACAGAGCAAGACAGCAAGATTGCAGGTTATGTTCATGAGGCAGGCAAGGCAAGTATTATTGTTGTGAATAAATGGGACCTGGTGGAAAAAGAAACGAACACCATGAAAAATTTTAAAGACAGAGTCAAAGAGGGACTGAATTTTATGATGTATGCCCCCTCGATGTATATTTCTGCAAAAACCGGTCAACGGGTAGGAAGTTTATTTGACGGAATCAAAGAGGTGCTGGCACAGAACAGCAAGCGGATTTCTACCGGTGTCCTTAACGATGTGATTAACGAGGCAATCGCTATGGTACAGCCGCCTTCGGATAAGGGAAAGCGACTCAAGATTTATTATGCGACACAGGCGAGCATCAAACCGCCCACATTTGTATTGTTTGTAAACAATGCAGAGTTGGCACATTACTCTTATATTCGATATCTGGAAAACCAACTTCGTGCCAAATTTGGTTTTGAGGGGACCCCGATTAAGTTTCTTATTCGCGAAAAGAATAAAAAAGATAATTAGGAGGATGTGAGGCTATGCAGTGGATTTGGGTTTTGACGACAATGATCTGCGGGTATTTGCTTGGCAGTATCAACACCGCAATTTTGGTTGGAAAAGTTCCCACCGGCGGGGATATTCGCCGGCAGGGAAGCGGGAATGCGGGAGCAACCAATGCCCTGAGAACTTATGGCAAAAAGGCTGCAATCTTTGTGCTATTTGGAGACGCACTCAAAGCAGTTTTGGCAGTTGGTGTTGCCTTTTTGTTGTATCGTCTGAGCGGTGCGGCGTATACCCTATGGCGCCTTATGCTCTATGCTGCAACATTAGGTGCGGTGCTTGGACATAACTTCCCATTATATTTTAAATTCCGAGGCGGAAAGGGAGTTCTGGTATCCTCGGTCAGCATCTTTTTTGTAGATTGGCGGATAGGACTTTTGGTTTTGATTCTTGCTATTCTTATTATGGCCATTTGGCGTTATGTGTCCCTGGGCAGTATTGTCGGTGCGGTGGCGGATGTCATTCTCGCCGTATGCTTTCATTGGGGTGATTGGTTGCTTTTGACGCACGCAGTGATTCTTGCGGGACTTTTGATCTATATGCACCGGACCAACATCAAACGATTGCTTAGTGGTACAGAAAATAAGTTGGGAAAAAGAAAGGAGTAACGCTATGGCGAAGGTTAGTGTAATCGGTTCCGGCAGTTGGGGAACGGCAATCGCAATTATGTTGGCAGAAAACGGACATCAGGTGACCCTTTGGTCTTATTTCCCTGAGGAAAGTGAGAATTTGCGTCAACATGGAGAAAATATACCATTCTTGCCCGGAGTCAAAATACCGGAAACGGTCACTTTTACATCAAATATTTCAGATTGTGTGCCGGCAGATTTGGTGATTACCGCTTCTCCATCCCATGTGATGCGCAATATTGCCAAGACGCTTGCCAGGGTTACAACCCCCGGGCAGGTAATTTTAAATATCTCCAAGGGATTGGAAGAAGAAACCCTTGCGACTCTTTCAAATGTACTTAAAGAAGAACTACCCGGCTGTGAAATTGCAGTCATGTCTGGCCCAAGTCATGCCGAAGAAGTAGCCAGAAAGATTCCCACCACGAATGTAGTTGCGGCGGAAAAAGAATCCACTGCCAACCGTATACAGGACATCATGATGAACAAGCGATTCCGCGTTTATACCAACCCCGATGTACTTGGAGTGGAGCTCGGCGGTTCGCTTAAAAATGTCATCGCCCTTTGTGCCGGTATTTTGGATGGAATGGGTCTTGGTGATAACACCAAGGCGGCGTTGATGACCCGTGGTATTGTAGAGATGGCGCGACTCGGTACCGCCATGGGCGCCAAAGCCGAAACCTTTTACGGACTTTCCGGTATCGGTGATTTGATTGTCACCTGTACCAGTATGCACTCCAGAAACCGTCGCGCCGGTATCTTAATCGGTCAGGGAAAATCGGTCAATGAGGCACAAGACGAGGTCAAAATGGTGGTTGAGGGCGTCAAGACCTGCCGCGCGGCATATCTTCTTGCCCAAAAAGTCGGAGTGGAAATGCCAATCGTGAACGAAGCCTATCGGGTGTTGTTTGAGGGAATGTCTCCCAAAGATGCGGTGACGCACTTGATGGAGCGGGAGAGGAAACACGAAAGCGAAAAAGCGTTTTTAACCTTGGATTAAAAAAATGAGCATTCTTAAGAATGCTCATTCTTTTTGCCTTTGGGGCAGATTTGCATACATATGCCGCAGACGGAACCTCTGCCAATGTGCTGAAAGTTTTGTTTCATATACAGGCTGCACGCCTTGGCGTCAATGATATTCTCTCGCGGAGCGTTCGGCTCCCATGGGTTTCCCGTAATTGCCATAGCCGGACAGGCAGAGGCGCAAAGCCGACAATCCCCGCAGGGACATACAGCCTCTTGCTCTGCAGCTTCCAAAACACAGTTGGTCAGAATCGTACCAAGACGCACTCTTGGTCCGTGCTCGGTAGACAAGAACAGTCCGCTCTTTCCCACTGCACCAAGCCCTGCCAGTGTTGCCGCATATTTATGAGAAAAGATACCCTGCAGTCCATCCACCGATTGCGAGGCAGGAATCGGGACATATTGATAGCCCTGCGCTTGTAGCTTCATGCCGACCCGCAGGGAAAGATGGTCAATATAACTGTTCACACTTCGGTAATGGTGAAAATATGTATGGGTGGGGGCAGAGGTGATACCGTCTACAATCGCATGTGATAACGGGATGGTGTAAGAGATTGCATAGGGGAGGTGAAAGGGGTTCTCCTCGGGGAGGCGGCAAAACCCAACCTGACCCGCGCCGTGAGATAGTAAAAATGTTCGAATTTTTTCTTGCATAGCTATTCTCCCAATACACATACTTTTTTCAGATAGTCCAAGGTTTTAAAATGTCGTTCCAGATAACACTCTATACAGTATTCTCCCAACCGACTCAAATAGTTGCGGGAACTTTCTGGCAGAGAAAAGGCAAAAATCTTTTTGCTGTCTGCCAGAGTTATGT
>JAZOWR010000232.1:0-1957 GCA_045659345.1 Ructibacterium sp. | reverse complement strand
ATACTTCCGGCGCTGTCTTTGGGATACTTAAGCAATTGGTTGATGTCTTTGCGCATTTCCCGATTGGTGTGGCGCAGAATACGCTTTACTACATTGGCGGGCATTTCTTCAATCAGATCCACCGCATCATCGACATAAATGTTATCCAATACCTCGCTAAGCTCCTTATCGCTAAATGCAGAGATTAAAATCCCCTGCTGCTCGTTATCCATCTCGATAAAGGTTTCTGCAGCCTGTTCCTTGGGCAGAATCCGAAACAAAACCGGCAGTTCTGCTTTTGTCACTTCGCTAAGCGCCTGAGCAATATCCACAGGATTTAATCTTCCTAAAAAATTCCGCAGCTGTCCAATCTTTTTTTCATGCAGCAGCCTAAGTGCCTGGGCAGCAACCGCCTCTAGCTTAATTTCCATCCAATCCTCTTTCATTTGCTCACCTCCTGTACAAAGAATTATATTTATTCTGCCCTATTCTCTTGACAACTTTCGTAAAAAAGTGTAAAGTAAGGTTACGGAGGTGCTTTTTTATGAAGTTTGGGAAACATTTACTCTGTCTTCTGGTTCTTTGCCTCTCTTTTGGCACATCAGCTAAGGCAGAAGAAAAGGACATTACGGTTTTTATCAATGAACAGCAACTGCTATTTGACACCAACCCCGTTTTAGAGCAAGGTCGAACACTGGTTCCTCTGCGGGTCATTTTTGAATCCCTGGGCGCAACCATTGACTGGATTGACGAAACCCAGACTGCCGTTGCAAAAAAAGGCGATACGGAAATTCGAATCTCTATTGATGACACCAACATGCAAAAGAACGGCGAAACCGTGGTTTTGGATGTACCGGCACGAATGGTGAACGACCGAACCATGGTCCCGGTTCGCGCCGTTTCCGAAGGAATGGGGGCTAAGGTAGACTGGGACGATGCACTTTGGCGGGTTCTGATTCAAAGCCCGGATGTGGATCAGGTCATCTACCCGCATACCGCACTGACACCGGTAGGTCAACAGTCTATGCGAACAATTCTTCCTGAATATTACCAATCCTTTATCGATATCGGCATTCCTTCTTTATTGGAGGATATGCCCGTAGAAGAAGCCTTGAGCAACGGTGCGCCCGCGGTGCTGGAACTGCCCGCAAAGCTTTGGAACAACGGGATTTCCCAACTGATTCTGGATGTGCAGACAGCATCCGAATCCAGATATGATTTTGATGCGGCTCTGCTCCTCACCCAGGAACAGATTCAGGCAGACTATCGGGCAACGGGCAGCAAATACGGACTCTCTGCCGGCGACCACCTGACCGCATCTTATGTCAAAGATAAATCCAATAAGTCAGCGCTGTTGATTACCTTTAAGAACTACGAAATCAAGCATCTTCTTGTCACCTATACCGAGGACGGATTCCAATACTACACCGCCAAGGATGATGCTGAATTAGATTCCCTTTTGCACAAATAGTTAAAGCCCCGCAAAGCGGGGCTTTTCTTTTGGGATTAAAGAAAAGAGGATAGGGGACGGGTCTCCCTCCTCCCGAAGACAAAAAAAGAGGAGGGGGAACCGTCCCCCTTCCTCTTGTTATTCTTTGCCGCCGTGCATACGGTAGAGTTCCTCAATTTCTTCCTTTGTATGAATGCTCAAAAAGGAGAAGGGTTTTTCCAGAGATTTTCGAATCATGGCAAGACCTTCTTCTTTTTTTCCAAGGGCTATCAAGACTTTACCGTAGCCGTAATACGCCTCCGGAAATCTCGGTTCCGGATCATCGTTTACCAATTCTTTGTAAATCCCTGCAGATTCCTCAAGCTTGCCGGCAATGGCAAGGCTATCTGCCAGGTTGTCACGAATAATCTGGTCATCTGCATTGAACTCCAGCGCCTCTTGATTAAATGCAACCGCTTTTTCAGCATCATCACTCAGGTTATACAAAATCCCAAGGTTTTGATAAATCTGGGTGTTGCGGTAATCATC
>JAZOWR010000231.1:0-8800 GCA_045659345.1 Ructibacterium sp. | reverse complement strand
TTTTTTCTGTCTGCGGCATGTATATGTTTAAGCTCTATGATGACATTTTTGCAAAAGGCAAACCCAACTCTGTCCCTAAAGCGTTTCTGAATACAACTGCGGCGGTGTCATTATGTGCTTGCTTGTACTATATTGTATGGGGAATTTCAGAAACATGTATAGCTGATAATGGGCTTGCTCCTCTGTATAAAAACCTTCGCCTATTCATGATATATTTTCCGCTTCTCATAGTCAGTCTTTCCCCCAGCGTGATCTCTATTTCAACTGAAGAACAGTCCACTGTTGATACAGCTATCGGAATTAGTTTTTTTGCTGGCAAAACTGCCCTGTTCATTGTACCGTTCGTGTGGTTTTATGATGCCGCTTATCGTATTGTGAATATGCTTATTCACCTCGGTGCAGATAAGTCCAAATTCGCAGAGGCATACAATATCTCCAGTAATGGTCTGCCGGAGGAGATCCTTTATCCTGTATTTGTTTATATTGCCTATCTTCTGTTCGATTTTGTCATTTCTGCCATAAAGAGTTTTATGGATGCAAAATCAAACGGACAATAATTTTAATGGGATTAGGGAACTCCAATGAACGATGCATGGTATATAGAGGTAAATGGACAATTGTATGGTCCATATCTTACACAGCAGCTTGTGCAAATGGTTCAGAGTAATCAGCTGAATCTTCAAACGCTCGTTAAATCTGCACAAAATGGTGGATATTATAAAGTACAAGACATTATTCTTCCTCCGTCTGCCCCTGTTGCAAATCAAGCTCCTGTAAGTAATATGTCTATGGGGGCAATTCCAGCAGTTCCTCAAGCTGGAATGCCTGTGGTTCAACCTGCGATCCAGCCTGCTATGATGCCACAAGTGCAAGTTGCTGCTCCTGTGCAGCCATCATACCAGGCTCAAGTTCCTCCACCAGTCGCTCCGATGCAGGGTGTCGCGGTTACACCAGTAGGAACACAACAAGGGCAGACACCGCCACTGGTAAAGCCTGTAATGGTAACACCTGTTGGAGTTGCACAGCCCGCAACGGTTCAGCCAGCCGCACAACGCGGAATTACAAGTTCGATGCGTGATTGGATTGACCGATCTAATGTTGAAAACGGAGAAATAGTGTGTCCTCACTGCTGGGGACTTTGTTCATTGGAAACGATTTTGTTTATTTCATCGCATCCAGAGTTGGTCGGAGATCCGCTGTTGGGTGGAGATGCCGCTACTCGCTTCTTGCCTAAATATTTTACAGCCAAAGGCACAGCATTTGATGAGCGTGGCATGGAATGTTCTGATATGGCATGTCCTCATTGTCACCTGAAAATTCCGAATGCTGTCATTGACCTGCCGTCTTCGTTCTTTTCTATCGTAGGTGCACCAGCCAGCGGAAAATCATATTTTTTAACTTCAATGATATGGCAGTTACGCAAATACTTACCCCGGTATTTCAACTTCAGTTTGTTTGATACCGATCCGGTTTTTAATATGGTTTTGAACAATTACGAAAGAATTTTGTTCCTCAACTCTGACCAGCAGGAGTATGTGTCATTGCCCAAAACAGAGTTGCAAGGGAGAGATTTTTCCAATCAGATTGTTATCGAAAACAATAATATAGATTTGCCCCGTCCGTTTGTTTTTACCTTGTCTCCGCAACCGACACATCCGTATTACGAGCGTAAAGCTAAAGAGCTTGAGCGTAGCTTAGTATTATATGACAATGCCGGAGAACATTTTGAAACAGGGCGAGACTCTATTGCTAACTTGGCAACGGTGCATTTGGTGCATTCTGATGGTATTATTTTCTTGTACGACCCCTTGAAAGACATTCGCTTGCGGCAAGGTTGTTCTGCAGACGACCCGCAGATTTCTAAAAACGCTGCAAACATCACCAACCAGATGACCATCTTTACTGAAATGGTCGCTCGCATCCATAAATACAGTAATCTTAAAGCAAATGAGAAGTACGACAAACCTCTCATTATGGTTATCCCCAAATACGATGCATGGAAAGCGTCTTTTCCGTTGGATATTGAAAAATTGGACCTTATTGCATACGATCAAGATATGGCGCCATATTTGAATATGGATATTATTTGTGCGGTATCATTCTGTCTGCGCAAATACCTTTTGGAAGTTGCGCCTGAGATCGTGGGCTTGGCAGAAGGATTCTCGAACAGAGTCTACTTTATTCCCACAAGCGCTCTGGGAAGAATGCCTGAATTTGATGAGGAAAAATCTCTTATCGGTATCAAGCCGGATCATATTTCACCCATTTGGGCTGAAGTACCATTTTTGTTGCAGTTGCATCTGAATAATTTGTTACAAGCCGTGTATTTGGCGGACGATACCATCCCGTATGTTTCTCAATATCAGTTTAACCGTGGACACATTATGTTTGTATTCCCGGAAACGACAGAACGGCACACATTGCCTTCGTTCTATTGCGGGAAAACAATTTATTGTGATGCCACGAAAAAATACTACCGACTTCCTGACTATCCTAAAGTGGAAACACCAAGTTCACCTGATACTAACACCGAACTTGCTAATCAGGAATTTTGGACAAACTAAAAGGAGCTGATTATGATATTTGAACTGGTATATACCTCTGCACCGCAGGGATTGTTCCCCGGCAACACCGGCTTCGCTGTTGTCGGATGTACGCGCAATATGGACTATGCCGTGTGTGAGCAACTGGAAAATCTCAGTGCGTACACTCCGCATTACCCACACTATGACAGTAATGCCTGGAACAATCCTGTGAACTATGCTCATCGCATCATTCAGGTAAACGGAATCGAATACCATATCTTGAGCAGAATATGTTTTAACGGGCTTGATTATACACAGCGTTCAAATAAATTAGCTTCGCATATCGCAATTTCAGCTGATGAGTTACAATCGTTACCCAGCGGTCCGGCGAGTGTTTTCTTTCAAGAGACTCTGTTTAAAAATGA
Organism: Ructibacterium sp.; assembly: GCA_045659345.1. Lineage (GTDB taxonomy): Bacteria > Bacillota > Clostridia > Monoglobales > Monoglobaceae > Ructibacterium. The sequence goes on along the minus strand of JAZOWR010000231.1, from coordinate 5,850 downwards.
AAGATGGCAAATCAAGACGGAATATTTTGAAAATCCCCCTGTTGTTATGGATTTGAAATATGAGCTTGATGTGTGTAAAAATTGGAAACAGAGTACTGGTGATGCTGGCTGGGCTGGAGTTATTGCAGAAAGTTATTTAAGCAATCCGCAAAAAAATATTTATATTGTGTTTGATCCGCAAAGAGCAAATCAGAATGTTTCTTTGATGGCTGAAGTATTGTCTCTTTTGCCCGTTCATTTGCGCTGGAAAATGACTTTTAGCACCTATTTCACCGAGTTGCCGGCAGGGGTAACTTGTAATGTTCGCTTCTGTTTGCCCTCGTGCGAAGCATTACTTAAAGCAAAGCAAAATCCAGCGGGTAATTTGATTATTGATCTAACTGCTCCTATGGCACAAGCTATAGGTGGAGATTTGGTAGTTGCCGCCAGAACCGGCAAGCGCCCCGAGCCTCGTGTAGCAGCATCTAACATTCCTGTTAATTCGCTTTCTCCGTTTTCTGTTCCTGCTCAACCTCAAATTATCGTGCAGCAGAATAACGGAATCAAAGCGGCGATGATTGTAGCATTCATTGCATTGGGGATTTTAGGGATTATTTTTCTGATCACCAAGATAACGGATAATAACAAAATACAAAATACTCAACAGCAATCAACAAAAAACAAAAATTTGGCAGAACAAGCAGCAAGGGGCTACCACGGCAGTTTGCAAATCCGAATTGACTATATGAAAAAGGTTGCTCAAGTCACCCTTAAATCACCGATATTAACAGCTGAATTGCGTGAGAAGGTAGACGATATTATAAAAAATACAAAACTCGACAAAAAGGGGAAATTACCCAAAAAAGCTCTGACAGAGATATTAAATATTTATAATCAAATTGATAAAAAGCTTTCTGCTCAGCAAGCGTTGCTTGCAGAATTAAACCAAATTGTGGAAATAGCAAAGCAAGAGCAAAACCTTGTGCAAGACATTAAGGAATATGAATCATTGAGCGGGCAGTTGGGCGCAAATACAGCATCGCGTTTATCCTATACCCCCCAGATAAATCTTGGAGAAATCAAAGCTCTGATTTCTATGATGCAAGAAGATGCTAAAAAACTTGCGGAGAGTCAAGATGCTTTACGCAAACAGTTCCCCACGGTAAAATTCCCCGCCAGGAAGAATACCAACATTTCTAATGGAATACGGACGGTGTCAGTTTCTCAAGCATGGAGTGGTCAAAAGGATCTTTGGAATGCCCTGAAAAATAATAAAGCGTACTCAGTTGCTTTCAATGACTTGATACCCGATGCGACTATAAAAACGGTGTATTGGGGAAATTCCAGTATGAAAAAAGAGGGGGATGCTTACATATTCACAATCAACGGGAAAGCGCTTAAACTCAAAATCTCTTTAAAAAATGGAGTTTTGCATATTCAAAGGATGGATAAAAACGCTATTGATATTACAGAGGAGGAGTTTGCTATACAGCTAAAAGGTAAAGAGGAAAAAGATAATCAATGGCTTTATTTCTTTATCGGACCAGATACAAAACTCCCGTTTTCAGACGCAATCTATTTTTCTGTAAATGCAGAGAAGTTGCTTTGGCGTTTCCCGATGCCGGAAGAAGTAAAAATGTTCCCTGCATCCGCCACTGATATAACAGCTGTATTGGTGATTGGGGATAAAGGTTTCAATTTAAAACTCAATAAACATTTTTGGGAGCCTGCCGAAGACCTCCCCATTCCTGATGCTGTAAAAAATTTAATAAAGCAATGGAACAGTATTGCTCAACTTCAAGCTAAACTGCAGAAAGATATCGCATCAAAAATCTTTTCTCCTGAAATCGAACTGACTGATGCTTTTAAGGAATATGATAAATCCCCCAAAAAAGCCACAGACATACAGGATTTTCTTAACGCATTACTCGAAGATACCACAATAAAAGCACTTGGTCTTCAAGGGAAGCTCAAGGGATATGAAGATATGACCATAGCACAAGCAAAAGAAGCTGTTGAGAAAAAAATCAGCGATGAATTGGCGAAAGCCTGGGGAGGTAAAGTTCAAATCCGATTTGAAGTAAAATCCCTTCCTTGGCAACAGCAGGTCGAGGTGAAACATTTTATGGGAGATAAACAATGAATAAAATAAGGACAATATCAACACGCATTGACAGTTTTATTAAAAATGCTGACTTAACAAATTCTCCAACCCTTCAGCAAATCCACCGGGATTACTGCGAAGGTGTTATGTACATTAATGAAAGACTTGCTCTTTGCGAAGATTTGCTCCAAAAGGGACGCATCGGCGAAGCGGTCATCATGGCAGATAGAACTCCGTCACTGTTTGATCTTGTCCCCATAATTCAAGCTCCTAACATTATTGAATTTTTTGATGTATGCCAAATTTATGGCCTGCAATCTCCGCCATTAATCAATATCTCTGTTTATCAGTCCCTGGAAAGATCAGAGAAAAGTGCTGATGTAAAAGAAGGCCTTTTCGCTGAATTGCGTAAACTTTCACGCACGCAGGGGAGCGAAGATAAAGTCATTATTCTTCGTAAAATCATAAAATTAGAACCGGACAACCCGGAGTGGAAACGCCAGTTGAAACAGGCAGAATCCACATGTGTTCCTGCATTGATTCAAAAAGCACAGCAGGCGATCACGGATATGGATTATATCACGCTTGATGCTTTAGAAGAAACTTTGTCCTCACATGAGTGGGAGCTGGTGATTCCCGATGTGGTTTTAAGTAAAATTCGGCGCGTCTTAAATGAAGAAGAACAGCGTCAACTGCGTATTAGAGCAAAATGCATTATTGATGAGATTGAAAAAGCATACGCCAGTCAAAGCCTGATAGATTACAATCGGGCAAACAGCCATTGGAAAATGCTCTGCAATATTGATTATTATGTTCCTTCGGAAGACGAGAATCATCGATTTGCAATTGCCGATGCGTTCTTTCAGGAAAGCAAAAAGGTCGCAGCAGAAAATGAAGAATATAATAATATCATAAGGGAATTTAACGGATACATACAATCGCCATCTGATGTCGACTTTGAAGATATCGAGATACTCTACAAACGATTGGCGACATTCAATAAAGAAATTCCGGCTAACATAACAAACTTTGTTAATCAACAGTTTGCTTTGCTCGAAAAACATGAAAAGACCCAAGGAATAAAACGCGGATTTCGTAAGTTTATCTTTTTTGTATTATCAATACTCATTATCTTTATAGGCTGTGTTGGAACTTGGTTCGCTTACAACAGAAAAAATCTGCAAAAGGAACTCGCAGCAGCTCTACAGGGCAATGATTTGAAACGAGCTGAAACATTGGTTGCTAATATTCGTAAATCTCGCCTGCCGTACTCGCTCTTTTCTCGTAAACTCCGTGATTTGATGGCTAACTACGATAACCAAAGTCAGGAACTGAAGAGTTTTACTGAAGCCGCTCAAAAATTGGAACAGGCATTAGCAGTAACACCTGACGAATCGAAAAAAGAATCCATCGAAAAGCTTTTGAACGAATGCCGTGCGAAAGCGACCTTGCCTTCGACCAAAAAACGCCTGGCTGTACTGGAAAGTCTTTATGAAAATAACTTTGTGGCAAAAATCAAAGAAAAGCAACAAAATATACTTAAAGAACATCTTGGTCGTATCCGTAATTCCTACAACGAATACACCCAGGCGTTGAAAGCCGCAAACTATTCCAAAGCAGATGATATATATAAACAATACTTGTCTCAATTAAGTGATTTGAAAAAAATCGCATACTTTGATGCTTCAAGCCTGACTGGTGAAGATAAAAATATTGTTCTTCCCTTCTTTTGGTTGCTTACGAAACATAAGAACATATATAGTGCAATTGAAGCTGGACTTAAGGCAAATGCCTTTGATGCTCTGTCTTCTGCTTTAGATCTCTACAAAGAGAATGAAAAAGCTCTGTTGAACGAAGGCACGATGGCGCAAATAACAGATGCTAAACTCCCCAGCGCAGCTGATGTTGAACAGCAGTATAAACTTGCCAAAAATGATAAGACCCTTCAGGATCATATCAAAAATCTTGAGCAACTTAAAAAAGATTTAACGGCAGCAATTGAAAAAGATCAAACTGAGCAGGCTGAAGAGTTACTTGAAAAATTCAAAGCATTGTATGAAACTGCGAAACAAGTAACTCCTGTCTCTAAAGAAAAAGCAGACGCCTTTAAAAAGTTGGATATTGCGGAGGACTTCTCAAAGAAAATATCCGGAAAGAAATCCTTTGCCTCCGTTAGCAAAACATTCAAAGCCTATGTCGGCAACTTATATGATAATAACAGCAAAAACGCATTGATTGGTGCAATCGAGCAAGCTGAAAGCAGTGTAAATCTGACAGAAGCTCAAAAAAACACACTCAAAGCGTTGAGATACCAGTTAGAGCACCTGCGGAAGATATATGAATTCCAGAAGAACATATCATCTGCGATTTGGGGCAATCAAAACTATTCATTCTTCCAAGATGTCGCTAATGCCCGACTCTTTGAGCAGAAAGACAAAGAATTTTTCGAAGCAATGCATTCAGATTTGAATGATCTTTGCGCCAAGTATAGAGCTAATGAAACCATCTACATCGCATTCAGGGACAGCAAAGGGCGCATCAAGTCTTATAGTATCCCCGCTGATAAATTCAAGGAAAGTTTAACCTCAACGCAAAAAAATGGGGTTGAAGTGATTTCTTTCAAATCAGAAAAACTCCTTGTTACGATTGAAGGCAATACTGTGACAGAAGCCAAAGAAGTTGACGGAGATGAAACTTTCACCGTGTTTAAGAATGTCACATTCTTGTACCCAAGCACAATATCTCACACCAGTGTTTCAAACGCAATATCTCCGCATCAACAGCTGGTCTTTGCCGTCACTGACAAGGTGAATCAGTTGCCGCATACAATGTTTTCAAAAGAATATTACGACTTGCTGATTAGTCTGAAAAAGCAAAAAAATTATTCACCCGTTCAGCTTCTTGAACTGTATAAACTGCTGTTGACTCCTTTTGACAAGATGAGTAATTTCACCTATGAAGCATCTGGAAGAAAATATGCTCCGTTTAGCAATCAAGCTACACGGGATGCATTGAATGACATTGATAATCTTGATCGGAGAATAGGTAGACTGTTGGAAGAAGCTCGCCGTAGCTCTGGAGACTCTTTTAATACTTTTGACAATAAGTATAATGCCCGTATCGGAAGATTGAATTTCGATTCAGTGGATAAATTCATAAAGATGTCTCTTGCCATTGGCAAGTTCAGAAAAATGTTGCTGGAGCGTACATATAACTGTATAGGCATTGCTAATTTTGATGGAAACAATATTTCCTTTATGCAAGGGGATAGCGTATCCGCAAAAACTGGCGAGGTTTGGATTTTTGATCCAGAGGGCAAAATAATGCTCGCCGGTCTGTGTAAAGATGGGAAAATAACATGGAATGAACTCTCTTTTACAAAGAATCACACCAGCATTGTTTTTGTGCCGGATGATAAAATTGACACCGTAAAAAAATCTTTGGAATACAGAAATTCACTTTCCACATTAGGGGTTGAATCTATTTATTGGCCAGCAATTCTTCCTCATAATGTGCAAAGATAATGGAAGGAGGAGAAAAGATGAATTACTATATTCGATATAACAATCAAACAATGGGACCATTTGCTGAAGAGCAAATAATAAATTTCCTGCAACAAGGACGCTTCAATGACTCTGTAAGGTTTTCAGCTGACTTGGCTCGTTGGTATCCTGCGTGGGAAATCTCAGCATTTCGCAATATCCCGCTTCAACAGGCACCGGCATCCAATAATGATGTGAGATTTCCCCGTAATCCAGCATCACGGT
>JAZOWR010000230.1:0-1784 GCA_045659345.1 Ructibacterium sp. | reverse complement strand
ATAGCAGAGGAGCGATTGCCCCCGGCAATCGGCTTATTTGAATCAGCTGCGCTGAGCACCACGGCTGCCAATGCGCTACCAACTAATCCACAAATCGGCACTCATGACCAATGCACGACAACCGACTACTCGATAAATTATAATGTGAGGAGTCGTCATGCCTTCCCCTTGTATGAGAAAGTCAGCGCATGGAACTGAATAACTGTGTTATAATTATCCAGCTACTGTGGATTGGTTCTTTCCCTTATGGCAGCAAAGCTTGACCAGTTCCAAAGGCTACAACCACAGCTTCTGACTTCATTGTTAATTAGTTGGATAACGCATGACGTTTTATATATAGCAAGGATACATCGTCAGCTGTTTGTGGAACACAGTAGACTTTATTATACGGAGGTTTTCCATATGCTCTACGTTGGAATCGATGTCGCATCCGAAAAACATGACTGTTGTATTTTAGATCAGAAGAAAAATATCCTTTCTTCTTTTTCCTTTGCTAACAGTCAGCAGGGATTTGACCTGTTCCTAAATTCTGTGTCCCGGTTCGATACCCCTGAAAATACATGGGTCGGGCTGGAAGCTACCGGCATTTACGGTACAAATCTGACCTTTTTCCTGAGGCGTAATGGGATCCAGGTCACTACTCTCAATCCCTTGTTGTTAAAAAACAACCGTAAAGGCACCACTCTCAGAAAAACGAAAACAGATAAGACAGATGCAAAACACATTGCATCCTTTCTCATGCAGGAGGCTCCTCAGCCCGACTTGCCTGCATCATATCACATTTCCGAGTTAAAGTCACTAACAAGATTAAGATTTCATACTGTTAAAGACCGTTCTGCCGCCAAGGTAAAGGCTCAAGGTATTTTACAGATACTATTTCCTGAGTTTAAGATGTTCTTTTCAGATGTTTTTGGTTCCACTGCAACAGCCATCCTCTGTCAATATCCCTCTGCCAAATCTTTGGCTGGTGTCCGGACCGACACGCTCGAGAAAATCATCCGTACTGCTTCCAGGGGCCGCTTAGGAAAAGAAAAAGCGGTGGAGTTGAAGGCTGCTGCAAAAAACTCCATTGGCACATACAGCACAGCTCTGGAGCTGAACCTACAAATGCTTCTTGAAAGCATTTCCCTGTACAGCAAGCAGATACTCGTTCTGGAAGGTAAAATTAAGGAACTGATGGTGCAAATTGATTCTCCAATTACCACCATTCCCGGTATTGGTTGGACACTTGGAGCTATTATTCTGGCCGAGATCGGAGATATCAAACGCTTTTCCTCTCCGGCTAAACTGCTTTCCTTTGCTGGATCTGAGCCCAGTGTGTACCAATCCGGAAAATTTTCAGCATCATCCGGTAAAATGGTCAAACGTGGCTCTCCCTACTTACGCTGGGCTCTGCTACAAGCAGCAAGGACTGTGCCGAAGTTTTCCCTGACCTTTGCCTCTTACTTCAACAAAAAGCGAAATGAAGGCAAACACTACTGTGTTGCTGCCTCCCATTGTGCCAAAAAGCTAATACGCATCATCTTTGCTTTATTGAATAACAATTCATCTTTTTCGGATAATTTCTGTGCCTCAGCCTATTGACTTTACATAGTTGGTCTTTGGGGAAGGTGCCCCCGCAGGGGGCGGATGAGGTTCGCACTTTTGCAACGCAAAAGTGCGTCGCCGAAGGCGATTAATACGGAAATACTCAAGAAATTCGGCCTCACCCGACCTCGCTACGCTCGGCCACCCTCCCCAAAGGGGAGGGCATGACGACTCCTCAAATAATAATTTATCGAGCT
>JAZOWR010000229.1:0-1682 GCA_045659345.1 Ructibacterium sp. | reverse complement strand
CTGCTGGTTGCCAACCGCACTTTGCAGGGTATGCCTCCTGTGGTCTGCGGTCTTTTATTCTATATGCTCTTTTCCGGTGTTGGCCCCTTCCGACATTTTAAGTTGCTGTTTACGGTGAAGATCATGGTTATGGCCCAGGTGGTACTGATCACACCAATCGTTGTGGGAGCAATGGAGACATATGTTGCCAGTATTGCATCCACGGTAAGAGAGACTGCAAAGGGGCTGGGATTTGGCCCAATGAAAACATTCGCACTGCTGTGCAATGAGTGTGTCTATCCCATCATCTCTGCCTACCTTTTGGCATTTGCCAGATCCATTGCGGAGGTAGGTGCGGTGTCTATGGTTGGCGGTGCCATCTCCTGGAAGACAAATGTAATGACAACAGCCATCATGCAGTATACAAACCGCGGTAATTTCTCCTTGGGCATCGCATTGGGTATGATCCTGCTGGCGGCATCGCTCCTTGTCAATGTAGTGATTTCCCTGCTGCAAAGGAGGCTGAGCCGATGAGAATAGAAGCATTTACCAAGACTTATGATGGTCAAAGGGTGCTGGATTTTCCCGGTATGGAACTGGAAAAGGGAAAGATCTATGCCGTGATTGGCGCCAACGGAAGTGGCAAGTCAACTTTTGCCAAGATTCTGGCAGGGATTATATCTGCGGATCAAAAAGGAAAACACCTGGACACAGTAAAAATCGGCTATATGCCCCAAAAGAATTATGCGTTCCGTATGACCACGAAAAAGAATCTTATGCTGAACGGCAGTACAGGTGCCTGTGCCGACGCATTATTGGATGCACTCCAAATACGACATTTAGAGAATAAGCGAGCAGATCGCCTCTCAGGGGGCGAGACAGCACGAATGGCTCTGGCACGGCTTATGATGGGTCGATATGACCTGGTGATACTGGATGAACCCACCGCAGCTATGGACATGGAGACTTCCCTGCTCTCTGAGCATCTGATAGAATCTTATGTACAGGAAACCGGCTGTGCCTTGATTCTTGTAACACACAGCCTTCAGCAAGCCCGGCGTATTGCACACGAGGTACTCTATTTCCACAAGGGAGTGCTGATGGAAGCCGGTTCTACAGAACAGGTTTTAAATGCGCCCAGTAAGGAAGAGACGAAAAGATTTTTGGAATTTTACGGTGTATAATAAAAAAGCCAGAACCATTACAGGTTCTGGCTTTTATTTTGATTACACAATAAAAACAATTAACTTAAATATAGAGTACCGGCCAGATTTGTTTGCATTTATGATCCTCTCAACGAGGATCATAAATAGAAGTAACCACCAGTTTTTGAACTGGTGGCCGCAACATGCCACCGGCATGTTGCATTTAATGTCTTCAAATCTTGGCCAGAACAGCAAAAAAGACACTCACCAAAAGGTGTGTGTCTTTTTTTTACTTTGTGGTCACTTTAGATATCGTTCTTCCTCCTTGTTGCCAGGTAGAAAAGACTTGATAATTTCAAATAAATCATTCGCTCATTTACACATAGTTTTTGCTTAGTTTCGCACTCGGAGGTACCCTCTGCCGGAGTTATATACATTGAATCAAATCTGCTGGTATGGCATTTCCCGGAAGAATGGTATGTCTTCCAATCAAGACATTGACCACATCTATCGCAATACCCCATGTATTCTCTGTCAATACTTTGACCGCATCTTGGA
>JAZOWR010000228.1:0-16009 GCA_045659345.1 Ructibacterium sp. | reverse complement strand
GACGATGCCAGTTTCCTTGAGAAAATCGCACTCAATTTGGCTACGGTACCGGCTAAGCTGGTCAGCGGTGTTGCGGGAACAATCCAGAATGCAGCAGATAACTTATCCGGCAAGGACATCAATCCCTACTCCCAGGCGTATGGTGGTTTACATTTTGGCACCACGATCCAGGGAGAGCAGGCTGCAGAATATGATAAAACCGGCATTAAGATTCCTGGTCTTAACTTCACCCTGGGCGATGCTTACCAGTCCGGTATGTCCATCCTGGATTCCTTTGCTTCCATCGGTATCGGTGGCAGACTGGGTGGTATGCTTTTGGCATCTACCGCAGCAACAAGTGAAGCCCAGAGACTGTATGAGCAGGGTGCTTCTAAGGAGCAGATTGCATGGGGTTCTGCCTCCGCAGGTTTGGCAGAAATGGTATTTGAGAGTATTGGTATTGACAATCTCCTCAAGATCAAGGATGTGGATACCCTTGGCGGTATGGTGCTGAACATCCTGAAGCAATCTGGCGTGGAAGGCCTTGAAGAAATGGGAACCGAGATTGCCAACACTGTTACCAATGCCATCATCATGGGAACACAGTCCGACTGGCAGAAGCTGATGGATGAAAACGGTGGTGATTGGAAGGGGGCGCTCCTGAGTAAAACCATTGATGTCATCAACGCAGGTATCGGCGGTATGATCTCCGGTGCAGGCACCGGCGGTTTGGGTTCTGCTTCCTCCTATGTTTCCACCGCTGCAAAGCAGTATGACACTGGCAAGAGCATCCAGTATGCCGATGGTGGTGTAGATGCCCTGAAAAAGCTTGCCAACGAGGTTGCAGGGGTCTCTGATCCCAAAACGAAGAAAACCATAACCAAGCAGGCCGGTAAGGTAACCAGTGAAACTGCTACCGGCAAGGGTATCATCAGCAATGCTGTTGCGGGCATCAAGAACATCAGCAACACAAGGAATGTGGGCAGACTTTACAATACCGTAGACAAAGCCAATAACCTAGCAAATGCCTCTGCGAATAAGGCCGACATCACCAAGAGCCTGGTCAGAAAGGGTATTAGTGCAGAAACAGCAACTGATCTTGCTGACGCTATCGTGGCAAGCTACAATGGTCAGGAGCTTACCAAGAGCCAGGAAAGACTCCTGGAATCTGCAAGTGATATCAAGGCTGTCCAGGAAGCTATCTCCAACATTGTTGCCAACACTGAGTCTACCATGGGACAGCGTGGCAAAAATATCCGTGACTTTAACCAGGATATCTCCAACGGAATTGTTGCGAAGGCTCTGGGGACGGATGCCGAGACGATGAAGAAAAACATCGAGAAGGCATTCACACCGGAAAGCAGCTATGAGGTCTCTGTGGATGGAAAAGCGATCCGCACCGGCACCGGCGATGTCATTGACATCAAGGGCGTTGCATCGATTCGCAATGGTGAGATGCTGCTGGACATCGGTGATGGAGAGACCATCAATGCAAAGGATGTTTCCTATGCATCCAACAGTCAAGCCCTGGTATATGAGGCTGTTGCAAATCTGGGAGATAATATCAATGCAGAGACTGCCAACAAGCTGATTTCTCAGTATAAGGGTGGCGATGCTATGGCGTTTGCAAGGGGCATGACACAGGCTTATACCTACGGCTTCTACGGATATGACAGATCCGAGATGCTGGGGAAGTATTCTCTGGCTACCGAACTTACTGAGGCACAGCGAAACTTTGCGTACGGTCTTGGTGAGCAGTATAGACCTAGCAAGGATCTGGCTGATAAAGCAAAGAGCCGTATCACCAAGGCCCCGGCTGAAAAGGGTGTTTACTTCCGTGACAAGGACGGAACTGTTACCGATTTCCGCAGTTATGAGAAAGACTCCGAGATCGTCCTCAAGGATGTGCAGAAGACTGCTATCGAGACCATGGAAAAGATGTCCCAAGCCTTGGGTGTCCGCTTCAATGTCTATGAGACCTGGAAGGAGAATGGGAAATGGTATTACCTGGATGAGAACGGTGTGAAAACCGAAGGTAACCCCAATGGCTTCTACGATACCAGAACCGGAGAGATCTACATCGACATTAACGCCGGTAATGACTATCAGGGAACGATGCTCTTCACGATAGCGCACGAGCTTACCCACTACATGAGACAGTGGTCTCCGGAACACTTTACCAAGATTGCCGGTATCGTCTTTAAGCATGGCGGCATGAAGGGCCATGTGAGTGAGCTGGTGGCTGCAAAACAGGCGAAAGCAAAAGCTATGGGTAAACACCTCTCCTATGATACAGCCATGGAGGAAGTGGTTGCGGACGGCATGGAGACCATTCTCAAGGATGGCAAGGTCGTGGAGTTCATGGCAGAGGTAAAGCAGAAGGATCGTACCGCTTGGGAGAAACTCAAGGACTGGTTTAAGAACCTTGCTGAATTCCTCAAGGATCTGGTTGAGGCCTACAGCGGTCACACAGCACAGACCACAGAAGGTGCAATTGTGGCTGAGTTCTCCCAGGATCTTCTTAGCCAAATCGAACAGATTTGGGCAGAGGGTGCAGTGGCTGCTGGTGAGAGTTATCAGTCCAGTCTGACTCCCGGTGAGGAAGGCGCTGTGGTTAATGATAACGGCGATCCTGTGGCTCATGCTACTGAGGACGGCACCGTTCGACTTTCCATGAGAACCTACGAGGAGGACGGCAGAGCGGAATTCAGAAAATACCTTCAGAAGTGTGTCACCAGCAAGAAGCTCACTAAGGCAGAGATGCAGGAAATGCTGGATGGCATCGAGGATATCTACCAGACTTGCAAGGAGTTCAAGGATAAGTATGCTCCCTTCAGCACATGGTCTGATGCTGCTGTTGTAAGAGATACCTACGGCAAGCCAGTCTTCAGTGTGGTCACTCCCAACGGTGACTATAAGATGAACCTGGACTTCTCTCTGGTGTGTAAGAAGCGTAGGACTCTGGATGCAGTCTTCAATGAGATGTCCAAGAGAGGCATTATTGATGACTTTGAGCTGGGCCAGAAGAGTGTGGTCAAGATCAATGAGATCATCCGTAAACACGGACTGGAAACCGCATGTGCGCTATGTTTTGTGGATGCAAAGAGATTCCGTCAGGCATCCATGGCAGACTCCTTTACAAACCTCTACAATGAGCTGGTGCAGAGTCTGGTTCCTGAAGAAAAGAGATCCAGTATAGATCACTTTAACTTCGCTCGTTATACAACCATTAAAAAGGTGGAAGGCGGTGTTGATACCTGGGAAGATTCCGAACTGGATTTCTCTCACATCAACCATGTCCTGAAGACCTATGGCGATGGAACTGTGGAGTATAAGGCTGCGAAGTACATCAAAAACCATCCTGAAGGAAGAAAGCTCCTCCTCAGAGGTGACTTCATGTCCTCTCAAGGCTTTGATGCGGTGAAGACTCAGAACCAGGACATCTTGAAACTGTACAACTCCAAGAAAGGCACTGGTGGCCCAAAGGCTGCTTTCGGTGATGTTCAGTACATGAACGAGATCGTCAAGAAGGCAAGGTTCTGGACACCCAAGAAAGCTTATGCTGTTGGCGGTATTCGTATTCAGTCCTTCTCTGACTATGTTCCGAGAATGGTGTTCGACTATACCCAGATGATCTATGACCTGGCTGCAACCAAACTACCGGCTCATGCCTATACCAAGGAGGCTCTGTTCGCCAAGCAGTTTGGTCTGCCCGGTGTCAAGATTAACATGAGTCTGATCCCTGCAATTTCGGAAGGTGGTATTGCTCCTGGTCTGGATGCCAATGGTGACTATGTCTGGGCAGGCGAGTCCTTTGACTTTGAGACTGCCAAGGAGATCCAGAATGCGGAAGGGTATACGGAGAACTGCGGTACTATCTGTGTCGGTGTATCCAAGCCGCACATCCTCAAACTGCTGAGTGATCCTAACATCCGCATGGTCATCCCTTACCACAAGTCTGGTCTGAACCCCATCGTGGCTCACATGAATAAGATTGCTGCGTTCACCGACTATACCACCCTCAAGACAAACCCCGGTGGCTGCCAGAACACCATGGATAAAAACGGCAACAAGGTCGAGGTGGATTTCAACTTCAACGAGGTTCTGAGAAAGACCGGCGATCCCAAGGCCACTGTTCGGCAGTATCTGGATTGGTGTTCCAAGAACGAGTACACGCCTCGATTCGCTGAGTTTGCTTGGCATGAGCACTACTACAAGCTCATCGAGGATTTCACCCTGTACGACAAGGACGGCAAGTACGTTCCCCAGCGTGAGGTCATGGCTGTATTCCCCAATGCTGATTCCGCTTTTGGTTCCATGAAGGAGCTGATCCAGGAAGGTCTTGAAGAGGATGCTATCGTTGAGGGCAAGAGAGACAAGAGCCTTTCTTCCATTGTGGATGAAATCCAGAGGACTCTTCCCAAGACTGAGGCAGAGATTGCTGAAGAGCAGGTGGCTCAGGCTGATAGAGACCTGGAAGCAGATGTTCATTCTGAGACCAAGCTCTCTATCCGACAGGCGTTCTATAAAGAGTTCGATGCTTGGGACGGAAAGAACCCCAGTATTACATTTACTGTTGGTACTACATCTGATGCGCTGAAATCCATTGGTATGAAAGATCAGGAGATCAAGATGCGTACAGGTATGATCCTCAGCAAGATTCACAAGCACCCGGAAATCACCAGAGAGATATTCAAGCAAGTGCCGGATCTTCTGGAACATCCTGTCATCGTTCAGTTCTCTGATGCAATCGACATTGAAACCGGGAAACCGAAATATGACAGTAATATTACGGTTCTTGGTGAACTGTATGCGAATGTCACCGAAGATGGAAAACAGGTAAACAAGCCTGTTCTTGTTTCTCTCGAACTTCAGCCCATGAATAAGAAAAAGACTGTGGTTCTTGATTTCTCTATCGTAACCAGTGCGTACAGCAAAAATGCGCTTCAGCAGTACTTGAACGAAAACAGCATCTTGTATATAGACCCAAATAAAAAAAGAACCGACAATTGGCTTTCCCTTAATAGGCTCCAATTGCCGGTGGGGGAAACCAACTACGGTTCTGTTCGTAAGATAGCATATGTTGACGGAAAAGTCAAGGTGCAAAATCCCAAAAACATGACCGATATGCAAAAAAAGTTGTTTGAGGCTGGCAAGATTGACGAATTCGGCAACAAGCTCTTCTCTGATCGTGACAATGTACCTACCTTCTACAGCCACATGGCTAGGGTGGTTGATGCGGTTAAGCAGGAGAAACTGGGTGCTGCATCTGTGGTTTCTATGCTCCGTGGCAAGGGCGTCAAGGGAGAGGAGATCAAGTGGTCTGGCATTGAGACCTTCCTGGAGGGTAAGAAATCTGTCACCAAGGCTGAGTTGCAGGAGTTCATCGCCGGTTCCATGCTACAGATCGAGGAGGAGATCCTAGACAACAAGGATCGTCCATATACCGAGGTTCAGCAGAAGAGACTCGATGAGTATGAGGCGAAGCGAGACGAGGTCGTAAAGCGTCTTGCTGATGAGTGGAAGAAGATCACCGGTGAGGAGTTCCCCATCCGTAATGCAGGTGCTGGCCTTGAGTCTTCTGTATCGAATGCCATCATTGATGCAAACAAGGAGCAAAAGGATGCATCATTTGAGGGACGGCTTCTGAAAAAGCTCAGAAAGGATCTTGAGGAAGTTATCAAAAACAATGATGACTTTGGCTTTGACTCGTGGAAGGATGCTCTCCGCTCCATCCATCGCCACAGGAAAGACTTCATTAAGAGCTACGAGATGTCCACCAATGACAAGACGATAATCGTCAAGTATTGCAATGCTCTGAATGCCTACAACGAGCTGCCCAACAGAATATCCGATGAGGATACGGATAGACTTCGTTCTATTGCTCGTGAGACTGATC
The DNA here is from genome assembly GCA_045659345.1 of Ructibacterium sp. Lineage (GTDB taxonomy): Bacteria > Bacillota > Clostridia > Monoglobales > Monoglobaceae > Ructibacterium. The sequence continues at coordinate 10,131 of JAZOWR010000228.1, read as the reverse complement.
CTTGGACTCGTAAGATCATGGAGGTTAAGCACGAGCATAATGAAGAGGAAGCAAAGTACATGACGAATTGGAAGCAGTACAGTCTTGATGGTGGTAAGAATTATCGAGAGATGCTCTTCCGCATTCCTGGATCAACCTACACCAATGAATCCATGATGACCCACTGGAAGGAAAGAAAGGGTGTTCTAGCTCATGCTCGTGTGCAGGACATGGATACCTTCATCGGCAAGATGCTCTTCATCGAGGAGATCCAGTCTGACTGGCACAATGAGGGACACAAAGAAGGATACCGCAAAGAAGGCGAAAAGACCGACTTGACGCTTCGCACAGAGTCAAATGAAGCCTACAAAAAGTTCTACTCCGTTGTTGAGGATATGGTCTATAACAACGCAAGTTGGGAGGATGACAACGCCACCTTTTATGCTCATCCTGCTGCTGTTGCGGAAATGTTTGAGGGCAACGAGTCTTACTTTGATCAGTACGGGTTTACCGACGAGCAAAGAGAAACTATTCGTTCCATGGTAGCAGAAGAAGCAGCAAGACAGGAGGCGTTAAAAACTGCACCGAAACACGAGGCAGTTCCTGATGCTCCCTTCAGCGATACCTATCACGAGTATGTCCTGAAGAGACTTCTCCGTGAGGCCGCCGAACAGGAGTATGACAGCATCGGCTGGACTACTGCAGATGTCCAGATGGAAAGATGGAATCCTATGCGGAGAACCAACGAACAGATGGGTATCACCAATGCTAAGAATCCAGATGCTGTTGCATTTGAAGATGGCTACCGCATCGAGTACGATCAGGACATTCCCAAGTTCCTGAACAAGTATGGCAAGAAGTGGGGGACCAAGGTCGGAAAAACCGTACTGGACAACGGCACCGAGGTGTGGTCCATGGCAATCACGGACGAAATGAAGGACTCTGTGATGACTGATGGACAGACGCTGTACTCCGAGAGAGTTACTGACAAGGAAACACTCGATTTTCTTGAGAATCAGAAACACATCACGGTATATCGTGCTATGCAGGTGATAGATGGTAAACTCTATCCTCCTATGAATGCTTACACATATGACGATGAAGGAAAGAAAGTCCTCATGCCTCCGTCCGATTTCAATGTGTGGGAGCAATCAACAGAGAGACCTGACTTGATTGACCCCAAGACAGGTAAATTCAAACTCGACAAGGGCAAAGTGGATGGTGGCAAGAAGGGTACAACTGTTCCGGCTGCCTACAATCCTTACATACACACATCGTTGAGTATGCTGAATGATCAGTTCACCTCTGCATACCAAAGATCGAACCTTGTTGTGGTAAAAGGTGTTGTTCCGGAAAGTGAACTTACAAGTGGTTATCATGCACAGTACGCAAAGGATTCTGTTGGAGAAACAGAGTGGCATTCCGGCGTTGTAAGCACTCAGCTTCCGAGTTCCAGAAAAGTAATACTGTCAAGATGGTTCAAACCTATCGAGATAGTGCCAAATGATGTCGTTGCAGAAAGCATAAAGGACATGCTTGCCGGTACTGACATTGAGATTCCCTATAATGTGGTGTCTCCTGGACTCAGAAGAGCGCTTGAAAAAATCGGTGTTCCAATTGGTGAAGGAAGAGGTATTCGTGGGCTTCCCTCAAAGGATGAGGTCAAGTATCAGGACCGTTACACCGACTCTGTCTCCAATCGTTCTCTTCTGGCCAATGCCCTTGAGGGTGCAGCCAAGAATGAGATTGAAAAGAACAAGATCCAGGAGTACAAGGGCAAGATCTCCCTCATCAATGCCGAGGAGCGCAAGCTCCAAAAGCTGAATGAGAAGATCAAGGACCTGAGCTTCGCCAAGGGACCGAAGGATATCAAAGCTATCCGTGACCTCCAGTTTGAGGCACGACAGACCGCTAACCGCATCAGTACCTATGACAAGCAGCTTCTCCGTCTGGAGGCAACCCAGCCTCTACAGGATGTACTGACCAGAGAGAAGAAGATGGCTTACCAGAGAGCTGAGAAGAAGGGTAAGGAAGCGCTTGAAGCCTATCGTGAGAAGACCTTGAAGACCCAGAGAGAGCTGCTTGAGAAGTGGCAGGAATCTAGGAAGAAGGGTATCGACAGCAGAAACAGAACAGCTATGAGACACAAGATCAAGGATGTTGTGAACGAGCTGAACCAGTACCTGCTGAGAGGTACCAAGGAACGCCATGTACCTATCGAGCTGCAGAAGGCTGTTGCTGAGGCTTTGGATGCTGTGAACATGGACACCGTTGGAGCAGAGGAGCGCATCGCTAAGCTGAAGGATGAGCTTCTGAAGGCCAAGACTCCTGAGCAGATCCAAGAGATCTCCCGGAAGATTGACCACATCCAGCAGATGGGCGATAAGATGAACGGCAGACTCCAGAAACTGAAGGATGCCTATGACCAGTTCGTGAACTCCGATGATCCCATGATTGCCAACTCCCATGACGAGGTAATCTCCAATAAGCTGCAGTCCGTAATCGACAGCATTGGCAATACTCCTCTGAGAGATATGAACCTTGCTCAGTTGGAGGATGTGTATGACATGTACCGCATGGTGCTGACTACCATCCGCAATGCGAACAAGGCCTTCAAAGCTAAGAAGAGCGAGAGCATTTCCACCATCGCCAATCGTGTGATGATGGAGGTCGAGAGGGTCGGCGGCAAGAAGAAGCTCACTATGAAGGGCATGGATGGAGTCAAGGGCTTTATCTGGAACAACCTGAAGCCAGTATATGCTTTTGAGCATATCGGTTCTGACAGCTTTACTGAGGTCTTCAATTCGGTAAGATCTGGCGAGGATGTCTGGGCAGTGGATGTGACCGAGGCGAGGGAATTCTACTTGGACAAGTCCAAGAAGCATGGATATAACTCCTGGGACTTCCAAAAGAGATATAACTTCACCTCCACCTCTGGCATGAACTTCAGTCTGGACCTGGAGCAGATCATGAGCTTGTACGCATACTCCAAGCGTGACCAGGCAGCAGATCACTTGAAGAGAGGCGGTATCGTCATTGATGAGACCACCGAGATTACCATGAAGAATAAGCTGGGTATCCCAGTGAAGTTCAACCCCACAGAGGCAACTGCCTACAACATCTCCGATGCTACCTTGGGTGAAATCATCAGCAAGCTTTCCAAGGAGCAGAAGGAATTCGTAGATGAGATGCAGGAATACCTCTCTACTGTGATGGGTGCTAAGGGCAATGAGGTGTCTCTGGAGATGTACGGCATCAAGCTCTTCAAAGAGAAGTTCTACTTCCCTCTGAAATCTGCACACCAGTTCATGGCAAAGGCCAAGGAACAGCAGAAGGGTGAGGTTAAGATTAAGAACTCCGGTTTCAGCAAGGAGACCGTCCAGAAGGCCAGCAACCCCATCGTGTTGACTCCATTCATGAATGTTTGGTCTGATCATGTGAATGAGATGAGTATGTACCACGCCTTCGTGCTTCCCATGGAGGACTTCTACCGGGTATACAACTACAAGACTCCTACCTCCGAAACAATGGCAACTGAGTCTGTGGAGATGTTCATCCAGAACGCATATGGCAAGGGAGCAACCAAGTACATTGACCAGCTTCTGAAGGATCTGAACGGCGGTGCGATAACCGACTCCACCACTGGTATCATCAACAAGATGATGGGACTGTTCAAGAAGGGTGCAGTATTTGCCTCGCTGTCTGTTGTAGTCCAGCAGCCTTCGGCTGTTGCAAGAGCTGCAGCTTTGATGGACATCAAATACTTCATCGGTCCTAAAGTGGACCACAAACGCCATAAGGCATTGTGGGATGAGGTCAAGCAGTATGCACCGGTGGCTGTTATCAAGGAGATGGGCTACTTCGATACCAACATGGGCAAGTCCACACAGGACTTTATCCTGGCTAAGGAGTATTCCGGATTCAAGGAAAAGATGTCTGCACTGGTGACCGACAGCGACTACCGGGATGAGGCGCTTTCCAAGGCTCCTGCTCTGGCTGATGAGATTGCGTGGTGTTCGATTTGGGAAGCTGTGAAGCGTGAGACCAAGGACAAGTATCCTGGGCTGGATGTGAATGGCGAACCCTTCCTTAAGCTGGCTGGATCAAGATTCACAGAGGTAATCGTGAAGACCCAAGTCTATGACTCTGTACTCTCCAGAAGTGGTCTGATGAGATCCAAAGATACTGGCATGAAGATGGCTACCTCCTTTATGGCAGAGCCAATAACCAGCATCAACATGATTGCCGATGCTCTGCTGCAGGGCAAGCGTGGCAACAAGGGATATGCAAGAGCTGCTATTGGTGCGGTCATCGCCTCTCAGATTATTAACTCCATCCTGGTATCCTTCGTATACGCAGGTAGAGATGATGACGAGGACGAGACCTACTGGGAGAAGTATATCGGCACCGTGACTGGAGAAGTTCTGGACAGCCTGAACCCTGCTGGATACATCCCCTTCATTAAGGACATCATGTCCATTGTGCAGGGCTATGATGTAGAACGCAGTGACATGGCAGTCATCAGTGACCTGTGGAATGCGGTCCAGAGCCTGAAAAAGGACACCGTGTCCGGCTACCGCAAGGTGGAAGGCTTTGCCGGTTCTATCGCTCAGATCTTCGGCCTTCCGGTTAAGAACATCATGAGAGATGCTCGTGGCATTTACCAGACGGTCATGTCTTTCGTGAACGGTCAGCAGACCACTGCTTCGGGTATCGGTTATGCGGTTAAGGGTGCGATTACTGGCAAGACCGTATCCGACCAGCAACAGCTCTACGAGGCATATCTGAGTGGAGACAATGCACAAATCGCCAGAGTGAAAGGCAGGTTCAAGGACCAGTCCGCTATCAACTCCGCTATCCGCAAGGCTCTGCGAGAGAATGACCAACGCATCCTGGCTGCTGCAGAGGCGAAATACAACGGCAATCTGGCTGAGTATACTCGTATCGCCAAGGAGATTATCGGAGAGAAGCATTTCTCCCAGGATGATGTGGTAGCTGCTATCAATGCAGAAATCAATGCCATGGACAAAGGAGAGACTACTTCCTCCACACCTAAAGCATCCGGCCTGTATAAAGCAGAGGACTTCGCTGGGGCAATCGCCAATGGTGATCAGGCTATGGCAAATGCAGTCAAGACTGACATCATCCGGACTGCACAGAAGAACGGTAAGACTCAGGAGGAAGCTGAGAAGAGCTTTAATAGCTCTGCAGCTGCTGCCTGTAAGGAGTTGTTCCTTTCCGGTGACATCGCTGAGACTAAGGCTATCAACGCTCTGGAGAGATACTGTGGCAGAACAGAGGATGAGGCTATGGCTGATGTCCAGTATTGGGCATTCAAGCAAGCATATCCTGATGTCTATGCAGACGATGCGTGGTTCGACAAATACTACGAGGATGTTGCGGACTCCGGCATCGAGATCGATACCTACATGGAATACCGCAATGCGGTGAAGGACATTACCGGGGAGGGCAAGAAGGAAAAGAGAATGGCAGTCATTGACTCCATGCCGATTACCTCTGCCCAGAAGGATGCTCTTTACTACGCAGAAGGATGGTCCGCAAGCACTCTTTACGAGGCTCCGTGGCACTAAGGAACAGAATTGGGGGGGCTACCTACAGCCCTCCCTTTTCTGTTAAGCTAGTGTATGTAAAAATGCTCACATGGAGGTGGCGTAACGGTTATGAACTACTCTAACTATAGAATAACTCTTGATGTACGCAAGACCGTATCAAACGTTCAGTTGACTGCTAAAAAGGGGGATGTTGGTCGCAGGATCTACATCACACTTTCCGACAAAGGCAAACCCTGTGAAATTGCGGAGGGCAGCTATGCGGTGTTTGCTGGCGTAAAACCTGACGGTACATTGCTGTACAATAAGACAACTGTCGAGAACAACACGATCATCTATGAAATGACGCAACAGACCACCGCTGTGGCAGGGCTGGTTGCTTGCGAAGTAAAGCTGTTTGATTCCGTGTCGAACTTGCTGACAAGTCCGAAGCTCACCATCTTGGTGGATGATGTTGTGGTTCCCGATGAAGAAATCGTCTCCAAGGACGAAATAACCGCCTTTGCCGAACTGGTCTTCGACGCAAGATCCATGATCGATTTGGGCCACGATACCATCGAGGCAGGCAATGCAGCTACCGAGGCTGCCAACACAGCAGCTCAGTCCGCAAATTATGCGGCTTCCGGTGCAAACCAGGCTGCAGAAAGTGCGAACAGCGCAGCAGGCAGAGCTGAATCCGGTGCTACCAATGCAACAAAAGCTGCGGAGGCTGCGAACACGGCAACTGCCAATGCCAACAATGCTACAGGGGAAGCGAGAGCTGCCACCGAGGAAACCAATACTGCCAGAGAGAATTTCCTGCAAGCTTCCGGTGATGTGCTGACTTCTCTTAGCAATGCGGCATTTGCACCGTTCGTTGAATGCACTGCTACTGGCCAAGTGGTGGCGGTGAATGATGCTTCCAATAAACAGCTCCGTGGTATTATCGTCTACGGCAAAACCACACAGAACGGCACACCGAGCCCGGAAAACCCTACGCTGGAAAGTGTGGGCGATAGCGGAAGTGTGGGCGTGACTGTAAAAAATAACAATTTGATTAGTCTCCCTTATTCGGATGGTGTCGACTACACGGCAAATGGTTTGACTTTTGTTGACAACAAGGATGGAAGTGTAACAGTAAACGGAACTGCCACGGCCGAAACGTTCTTTGCACTTACACATGCTAACAACCCCTTGAGATTGCCAAAAGGAAAAATACACATTTCTGGAATGCCGTCTGGCACATATGGCGGTTCTTTACGTCCGCAATTTTGGTTTAGGAATTCCAACAATACCATTAGGGGCTCTGCATATGCAGAGGGGAAAACGTTTGATATACCGGAAGCAGACGATTACTATCTGGCAATTGATATCGTTGCGGGTAACACACTATCTAATTTTGTGATCAAGCCGATGGTTAACTTTGGAGAAACAGCCTTACCGTTTGAATCTCCTATTAACTGTCAAACTCTAAATATCCAAACACCCAACGGCCTGCCCGGTATTCCTGTTTCCAGCGGTGGCAACTGGACGGATGCAGACGGACAGCAGTATCTTTCTAGCTATCGTGATTATGGTAGGGATGTGGATGTTCATCTGATAGGATTTGCCGACAAGGACAGCGGGTGGGAGTATTTGAATAGCGATGGTAAAGAGTTTGCATACTTAACTCCCCAAAAATTGGGATTCGCTCATAATTCTTTTTGGGATAATGCAGACAAAAACTATTACGAAAGAGCCAATTTGAAATGCTCTCATTTGGCGTATTCCACAAATAGTAATAATGGCTCAAAAGTACAAAATGGGTGTTTTGGAGTCACAGACTTTTTCTATATCAAAAATGATAATCTGCACAGCAAAGCAGAATATATTGAGTGGATGACGGCGAATAATTTCAAATTTATGTATTTCCTGCCGGAACCCATCGAAACGCCCATTCCTGCGGAAGAAATGGCCGCCTATGCCGCTTTGCATACCAACAAGCCGAATACCACGGTTTTCAATGATGCTGGGGTGCATATGGAAGTTTCCTATGTAGCAGACACAAAGACATACATCGACCAGAAGTTTACAGAATTGCAAAACGCAATTCTGGCAACCGGAGCTAACGTTTAAGGAGGTATTACTATGTTCAGTTTAAGTAATTTCGTGAAAAAGGGTCTGCTGGATGCCGTTGGCAAGATGGCAGACTATCAGGTTATCCTCAATGCCGTGGGCTGGCATGAGAAGGGCGTTTTGAGCGAGGATGACCTGGCAGAGATCAACACAAAAATCGACGCCCAGTATGCCGTTACCGAGGATATTCCGCAAGAAATCTTGGAGGAGGAATAATTTATGGCAATTAAGATTTGTTTGGATGCGGGCCATTATGGAAAATACAACTGCAGTCCGGTAGTGCCTGAATACTATGAAAGTGATATGAACTGGAAGCTCCATCTTCTGCTGAAGGCAGAACTGGAGGAGTACGGCATCCAGGTCATTACCACGAGAGCCAACAAGGACAAGGATCTGGGCCTGGAGGCCAGAGGCAAAGCATCCAAGGGCTGTGATCTGTTCCTGTCCCTGCATTCCAATGCAGCGGACAATGAAAGTGTGGACTATCCTGTGGTGTATGTCATGCTGGATGGCAAAGGGAACGCTCTTGGAATTACCTTGTCCAACATCATCCGGGAGATCATGGAAACGAAGCAGGACAGCATGATCGCCACGCGCAGAGGAAGCCGTGGTGAGTATTACGGTGTTCTGCGTGGTGCTGCCGCCGTGGGTACCATGGGCATGATCGTGGAGCATTCCTTCCATACCAACACCAAGGCTGCCAAGTGGCTGCTGGAGGAAGATAACCTTCGCAAGCTGGCAACCAAAGAGGCAGAGACCATTGCTTATTGGTTCGGCGTGGAGAAGCAGGTGGAGCATTGGTATCGCATCCGTGAAGCCTGGGACAAGCCCCAGACTCAGAAGGGTGCATACAAGGATCTTGACCTTGCAAAGAAGAATTGCCCGGAGGGATTCAGTGTATTCGACTGGAACGGAAATACGGTTTACTACAATGGCGGTGGCGAATTCGTAACCGATGTATATCCTCTGGAAGAATTCGTGAAAGATATCCAGAAGGCCTGCGGCGCAGCTGTGGACGGAATTCCTGGCCCTGAAACGCTGAGCAAGACAGTAACCCTGTCCGCATCCAAGAACCGCAGACACGCAGCTGTGAAGCCTGTCCAGGAGAGACTGTGTCACCTGGGTTACCATGAGGTTGGCGAGGCTGACGGTATCACCGGTCCTAAGTTTACAGCAGCGGTGAAAGCGTTCCAGAAGGACAACGGCTGTTATGTGGACGGTGAGATCACCGCAAGGAATAAGACCTGGAAGAAGCTTCTGGGAATGGGGTGATCTAAGTGGGATTACTTGAAACTCTTGCAAAGATTGCTGGGTACATCACCGCCATTTCTGGCCTTCTTGTTTTTGTGGTTAAAACACTCAAAGAGCAAAAGAAGATCAGAGAGGGGCAGAAGTGCCAGCTGAGAGCGGATATGCTTCGCACCTACCACAACAACAAGGAAACACGAAAACTTCGTCAATATGAGGCTGAGAATTTTGTTCTCATGTACAAAGCGTACAAAGCTATGGGAGGAAACAGCTTCATTGATGAAATATACGAACACGTCACAAAGTGGGAACTTGAAATCTAAAGGAGGATAAAATTATGGACTTTATTAAGAATCTTGCGGCACTCATTAAGGTTAAAACCATCGTCACCATGGTGGTCATTGCCATCTTTGCGGTCCTGAGCCTCAAAGGTGACATTTCGTCCGACAATGTGATGATCGTGGTTTCCACGGTGATTGCATTCTATTTCGGTACCCAGTCCGAGAAAAAGGTTTAACAGGACAGAAAAAAGAGGCATCCAAAACGGATGCCTCTTTTGATATGTTGGCAGTAGTAGTGGCAGTAGTAGAAGAAAAATACTCAAAATTTTAGAGGATAAAAATAAAGAAAAAGTTCCGCAAACCCTCATTTTAAGCGGTTTTACGGAACTTTTTGGTGGAGATAAGCGGGATCGAACCGCTGACCTCTTGAATGCCATACAACCATCAAACGTTGACAGTCAACGACTTTTTAAGCATTTGGCAGTAGTACGGCAGTAGTAGAAATTAGAGATTATCCGTGATTTTCTTCAATGAGTCGAGGTCAGTATGGGTATAATGGGCGGTCATTTCGAACTTAGCATGGCCGATCAGCTTCTGCTTATCTGTGGCGGGTGCGTTCACGTTCTTCATAAGGGTAGCAAACGTGTGACGGCAGCAGTGTGGCGTGTAGATGTGTTCCCCTTCATCGTCCAGGACATCCAGACCCAGCGCCTGTAGCGCAGGATAATATAGTTCCTTTCTGAATTTCTTTGTAGACAGATCTGTGAACAGGTGCTTTTCCTTACCGAAGTCAGCAAAGAACGGTCTGATCTTTGGGGATATGGTGATAACACGTTTCTTACCGGCATCCGTCTTAACGCCTGTTATAAAGTATCCTTCTTCCGGATAGTAGTTTTCTGTCATGGCTCCCAGCATTTCGCTTAAGCGCATACCGGTGTAGCAGAGGACAAGGACATATT
>JAZOWR010000227.1:0-2434 GCA_045659345.1 Ructibacterium sp. | reverse complement strand
TGGGCCTCCGACTTCAAGAAAAAATGGTGTATCTTTGGCTATTCTGCGAATTGAAAGTTGTACGCACTGCGTATATAATATAGACATAAAGAACAACACGCCACACTAAACAAATCGGAGGTTCACAAAATGACCAGAACTTACTACATCCGATTCCTCAACTGCTTCGGTGAAGAAATGTGGGACAAGATCAAGTACACCAGCCCCGAAGATCGTCCCCGCTTCCACAAGTCCGAAGCCCTGAACGCTTGGAAAGCTAACCATCCCGGCTATGGTGCTATGATCTGCAAGGATCACATCTTCACCCGTGAAGAATGGAAGCATTGGATGGCAACCCACTAACAGGCAACCACCGGGCGGGGCAACCCGCCCACCACATAAAGAAAGGAAATGGATATGGACAAGCGTTTATCTTTTAACAGAATTGTTGGTAAGATGGTTCGTATGGTTGATACCGATGAAATCGGGCTTTGCGTGTACTATTCCAAAATTGAAAAAGAATTTCAAGTCGAATTGGAATCTTTCAGGAACAAACACAATCCAGCCGGAATTTGCTTCTGCATCCGAGATGATTTTGAAGTGATCTAAAAATATGCCTGACCTACCGGGCAAACGGGGAGAAAGGAAACGCCATGCAGAAAATACGTCAAATCTCGCTTATCTTGCCGAAGGGCATTCTTGCAATGACCATGTGGGCGGGAACAGAAGATGAAGAACGATTCGCAATCAAAGGCTTGTCCCGTGGAACTCCCCATGTGATTGCATACGGTGTCAAGTATTACCTAACCAATGAAGAAATCAGAATTGCAAAGCAGTTGCTAGAATCACTGCATTAACCCACCGCCACCCCGGCGGCATTGTAGCCGGGGAGAAAGGGAACAATATGAAGAACAGATACGAAGTCGGTGAACGTTACGAAGCGGTTTTCGCTAATCCTACCAACGGGAAGTTCATTGTTGTTTGCAAGGGCTTTTTCAAATGGGAAAAACAGCCCGGATGCGTTTTCCCCACCGTAGAGGAAGCAATCGAGGAAATTTCTTCCAACGCTGCTTTTATTGGTCTTAAATGAAAGGATGATGATTTATGGAATTAAAAACAATTCGAGAATTGTCCGGTATGAGCCGGACACAGTTTGCAAAATATTTCGGTATTCCTTACCGAACTTTGCAAGATTGGGAACTAGGGAACAGGAAATGCCCGAAATATTTGCTTGCACTAATGGTGCACAAACTGAGGAAAGAAGGTGTGATAAACGATGAATGATGCCCGGAAAGACATACCCGGTTATGAGGGACTATATTCCATCAGCCCAAGCGGGGAAGTTTATTCAAGCAGGCGGTTAATAGCATTGAAACAATCAAAAGATTTTGGGGGCTATATGCAAGTAACGCTTTGTGTTAATCGCCAACGGAGAACACATTCCGTTCATCGGTTGGTTGCCTTAACTTTTATCCCTAATCCTTTAGGTTTGTCGCAAGTAAACCATATTGACGGAAACAAGCAGAACAACCGGGCTGACAATCTGGAATGGTGTGACCAATCGTCAAATATTCAACACGCATATAAAACGGGATTGGTCGGCACACCTAAAAAGGTATTCTTGACACAAGCAAACACGAAAAAGCCTGTGAGGAAAAAGAAAGAGCAAACCGAAAACGCCGAAAAGAAAATGAGCGAAGCCCAAAAAAAAGCCCTTGCGAAGTACAAAGCCAACGTCAAGCGGCTGACAATCGACTTTCCACCAACGGATGCAGAGTTGTGGGAACACATACAGAAACAGCCCAAAAAACAGACCTATATAAAAGACCTGATCCGGGCGGACATGGGTACAAAGGTATACTTGATCTACAAAGACAATCAGGATGATGCCTGTGATTTTATCGGGCGTTTTGTGGGAACCGAAGAAGAAGTGGATCGGTATTGTGATGAATACAACAGCAAGTGCCGTTATGAATATGAGGAAATTTTCTGGCTTTGCGTTGACGATATGGACGATGTAAAATAAAAAACCGCCCTCCGATCACGACAACGGAGGGCGGTTCTTTTGTTCAACTGGTATTCGCACTATATACCAATCTCCCAGACCACGGATATAATAGCACAAATACAGAATATGTCAAGAAATAAAAAAAGACGGGGAAGGCGTTAGCCCTCCCCGTTCATCATTTACCCATCATTTTGTTTACAAGGTTCTGCACCTCGTTATAGTCATACCCGGCAGCAGTCAACTTTGTTTTCCGATCTGCGCCGTTTCCCCACATCCCCCATACGACCTCTTGTGCGATCCTCTCCACGCTTTTTTGTGCGGGTGGTGTCTGTGTAATGGTTGTTTCCGCTTTGCCGCTCAGCGTGGTCACGAAGCCCGGGAAGCCCGCTTTCTTTACATTGGCAAGCTGTTTTTCTGCTTCTGCCTTTGTCGCATAGCCGCCAATCT